>JBDTCM010000112.1:0-10100 GCA_039923575.1 Chthoniobacterales bacterium | reverse complement strand
GTGAAGAGCAAGGCGACGAGCGTCGTAAAAAGCGCGGCGGCAACGCCGTGCCCCGTGGCATCGGCGAGCCAAAAGAGGGAGGCGCCGCCGTCCAGTTGTCGCCAGCCATAGACGTCGCCGCCGACTTGGATGAGCGGCGCATAGTGCGTCTCGACCTGCCAGCCCTCGAGCCGGGGCAGCGCGACGGTGACGATGGCCTGCTGCGTGGTGCGGGCGATCGCGAGATCGGCTTCCTGCGCTTTCCGCCACGCGGCCATCTCGCTGTTCTGCGCGTGCAAGGCGGCGAGGAGTTCTTGCTCGCGATCGCGCGCATGTTTTTTTTCCAGGCAGGCGCCGATGCGCGCTTTGAGTAGGGTGGATTCGAATGGTTTCGGGAGGAAATCTTCCGCACCCATTTCGATGCAGCGCACGACAGACTCCAGTTCGTGGGAGGCTGAGATCATGATGACGGGGACGTGGCGCAAGGCTTCATCGGCCTTCAGACGTTGCAGGACTTCGTAGCCGTCCATTTCCGGCATCATGATGTCGAGCAGCACGAGATCGAAGGTGGCGGCGCGCAATTGATCGAGTGCCTGTCGTCCATCTTCGGCCGTCGCGACTTCGTAGCCCTGCCGTTTTAGTTGCCGCGAAAGCACGTCGCGATTGGCTTCCGCGTCGTCGACGACGAGGACGAATCCCTTGCCCACGGCGGAAGTAAGTTCGGCCGCCGCTCGCGGGTCCGACGATGCTTTCGGGGCTGGTTGGGGACTACGCTCGTCGTTCGCGGCCGGAGCGCCGGGAGGAAGCGCCGCATGAAAGTTGTCGTTGATGAGCGACAAGAGCTGCTTGCCGGCAGCGTGAATTTTCTGCAGATCCGCCAGGAAGTTTGCATCAGCTCTTTCCGGCGGCTGCTCCAGCAGCATCTCGGAGAAGCCGATGATGTGATTAAGGGGCGTTCGCAGGTGGTGGAGCAGAGCCGACGGCAACGGGTGCGGCGGCTCGTGGCGGCTCGGAGTTTGCGGTGGGGTCACGATACCGGTTTGTCGGCAATCTCGGGATTGCCTGCGCCACGCAGGAGTGTCTCGATCTTCAGCAGCAGGCGCGGGAGCTCTATCGGCTTAGTGTCATAGTCGTTGCAGCCAGCTTCGAGAGCTTTCTCGCGATCACCGGACATCGCGTGCGCGGTGAGGGCGATGACAGGGATGTGCTGCGTGGACGCGTCAGCTTTGAGACGGCGCGTGGCCTCCCAGCCGTCCAAGGTCGGCAGGCTCATATCCATCAAGACCAAATCAGGAGATTCGCTTTGAGCCATCGCCACGCCGCTCGCCCCATCCACTGCCAGCACGACCTCGTACCCTTTCCGCGCCAGCCGGCGCGAGAGCATGTCGCGGTTCATCTCGTTATCTTCGACTAACAATATTTTATACATGCGCCTCACTCTTATGGCGGGCGCAATCGGCGACCAAGTCTCGTACCTGATTCAGCAACGCTTCGCGTGAGTCGCCAGCCTTGCGCAGAATTGTCTCGACCGAGCCATTGAGCCTGCGTCGCTCCTCAGCACTGATATCTTTGGCGGTCACTACTAAGATAGGGATTGACCGCCATTCCGGACGCTGACGAACGCGCCTGACGAACTCGAAGCCGTCCATTTCCGGCATCATCAGGTCGAGCAAAATGAGACTGGGGCGCTCGCTCTCCATGTATTCAAGCGCCTCGCGCCCGTTCTCGGCTTCGCTGACTTTCCAGCCTTCCTTCTCCAAAATATTGCGCGTGATCGAGCGGGTCGCTAGGTCGTCCTCGATCACAAGGACCGGGCAAGGTGGATGTGGGCAGGTGTATTTCTTGAGAATCTGCGACAGTCGCTGGCGATCGACTGGCTTGGTCATGTAATCCGCGGCGCCCAGGGTAAAGCCCCGCTCGGGATCGCCCAACATCGTGACCATGATGACCGGAATGTCGTGCAAAGCAGCGTCGGCCTTGAGCGCAGAGAGCACGCTCCAGCCATCCATGTCCGGCATCATCACATCGAGGGTGATGGCTAGCGGTTGCAGTTGCCGCGCGAGACGCAACCCGGCGTCTCCGCCAGCGGCAGTGCGCACGACAAAGCCTTCCTTGCTCAAAAAACGTTCCATTAGCTCGCGCTGCACCGGGTCGTCATCGATCACCAGCACGCAATTTTCCGTAGGCGAAAATGGTTCGGCGCTCTCGCCGTTCTCCCCGTTTAGTGAAGCGATCAACGCGTCGGCACCCACAGTCTCCACCGAAGCTTCCGGCTTCGCTTCACTGACCACGGCAGGCAGCTTGATCGTGAAGGTGCTACCCTCGTTAGGCACGCTTTCCACGGTGACGTCGCCGCCCATGATCTGACAAAAGCGACGCGTGAGGGCCAGGCCCAGCCCGGTGCCGCCGAACTTGCGCGTGGTCGAGGCGTCGGCTTGCGTGAAGTCCTGGAAGAGCTTGGCCGTTTGCTCCGGATCCAGGCCGATGCCGGTGTCGGCGACACGAAACACAATCCACTCGCTGCCTTCCATGAATTGCCGGCCGACATCAACCGTGATGCTGCCCTCATGCGTGAACTTCGCGGCGTTCGAGAGCAGATTGAAGAGACCCTGACGCACCTTCGTTTGATCGGCGTGCATCTCGCCTAAATCCGCCGCGCGCTCGATGTGCAACGTGTTGGCATTCTTCTCCACCATCGGTCGGACAGTAGAAGCGACTTCATCGATCAGCTTCGCCACATCGAAGCTCTCCAGAAACAGCTCCATTTTGCCGGCTTCGATCTTCGACAAATCGAGGATGTCGTTAATGAGCGCGAGCAGATGCCGGCCCGCGCCGTTGATCTTTTCGAGGTCGGCACCGAAGCCATCCAGCTTTTGCTCGACCGCCTCTTCCTGCAGCATCTCGGAATAACCCATGATGGCGTTGAGCGGCGTGCGCAGTTCGTGGCTCATGTTAGCGAGAAAGGCGCTCTTGGCGCGGTTCGCCTGCTGCAGAGATTCCTCGTAGCGCTTGCGCTCTGTCACATCGCGCGCTGCCGCGAACACGCCCTGCAACTTTCGATCGCGATCGTGAAATGTGCTCGCGTTATACGAGACGACAGTTTCTTTGCCGTCACGGGCGCGCGCCGTCAGCTCGTAGTCGCTCACCTTGCCTTCGCCCAGGACCAGCTTGATCCCCGCTTCCGCGCGGTCCGGATCGGTGAAGTAGCCCTTGAAGGGCGCGCCGATCAGCTCGTCGCGGGTGCATCCGGTGAGCGCTTCCATCTGCTTGTTCACGTCCGTGATGATGCCGCGCGGATCGGTCGTGATCAGCGCGTCGATGTTCGATTCAATCAGCGAGCGCGTGTAGAACTGCTGGTCGCGCACGCGTTGATCGAGCAGCAGCCGCTCGGCTTCGACTTGCTTTCGCGCCGTGTTATCGGTCCCGATCAAAAGATAACCGATAATCTCCCCCAGATCGTCCCGCAGCGCCGTGACCGAGACGATCGCCGGAAAACGGCTCTCATCCTTCCGGATATAAGTCAGCTCGTAGATGTCCTCGATCCCGCGCGAGGCCTTAAAAACTAACGCGTCGAAGCCCGGCGCAATCCGCGTTCCGAGCTCCGCACTCAAGGCTTTGGCGCGCGCAATCACTTCCTGCGGATCAGAAATATCAGCCGGGGTGATCTTATTCATCACCTCGCCAGCCGTGTAGCCGAGCATGCGCTCCGCGCCGACGTTGAAAATCTGAATCACGCCCTTCTCATCAGTCGCGATGCTCGAGAAGTTGGCGCTATTAAAAATCGCGCTCTGCAATGCCCCGGCTTTGAGCAGCGCTTCCTCCGCCCGCTTGCGCGCGGTAACGTCTTCCATCGCCAGGACGAGCAACTCTCCGTGATGCCCCGCCTCGAGCTTGCGGGCGTTGAGCAGCATCACGCGACGCCCGATCACGGGGAAGGTGTGCTCAAGCTCAAAGTCGTTAAAGACCGAACTCTTCGGCACAATGTCTTCGAGAAGAGTTCGCAGGCTGGGGATGTCCCACTGGCCGTTGCCCAACTCGTAGATCAGCTGGTTCTCGGTCTCTTCGGCAGAGACCTGAAAGGCCTGGTAAAAAGCGCGGTTACCCGATCGCACCCGCAAGGTCGTATCGAGAATCAAGAGCGGCTCGCGCACCGTATCCACAATGTTCTGCGCGTAGGTCTCGATCGCCTTCAGATCCGCTTCGGAGCGTCGCCGCTCGGTCACATCTTCCATCGCGAGCACGAGCAACTCCGCATGGCTGCCCGCGCGCAGCTTGCGGCCATTGAGCAGCATGACGCGACGGCCGATCACCGGAAACGTGTGCTCCAGTTCGAAGTCGTTAAAAACGGAACTCGTCGGAATCACGTCCTCGAGCAGTGTTCGCAACGCGGGGATGTCCCACTGGCCGTTCCCCAACTCGTAGATGAGGCGGTTCTCGGTTTCTTCGGCAGAGACCTGGAACGTCTGGTAGAAGGCGAGGTTCGCGCTCCGGACGCGCAACGTGGTGTCGAGCATCAGCAGCGGCTCGCGTACCGTATCCACGATGTCCTGCGCGTAGGTCTCGATCTCTTCGACGAATGGTTCCATCAGATGCCTTCCGAAGGCGACGCAACATACGCGGAGCTCGCGCTGGGCGCAGTGGATACTTTTCGGGACTTTTAAACGGTATCTCGTCGAACTGAACGCTGAGATGCTGATGAAAACCGACACCCTGCAGGATTCGCTCGAGAAATACCGCCAGAAAATCGCCGGTGGCGGGCGGAACAAGGCCGCCGCTTACGAGCTCGCCCTCACGAGCGGCCGCAATTACAAGCCGGGCGACCAGATCAGCTATTACATCAAGGCGACACCGAAAAAGTCGCCGCCTACGAAGTGGCCAAGCTCGTGACCGATTTCGATCCGCAAGCTCGCGACGAGAACACCGACTACTACGTCGCCAAGCTCGACGATCTGGTGAAGAAGTTCGCCGGAGTGACGGCAACAGCCGCTTCCAGTGCGGAGCAGGGGAGTCTGGCGCTCTAGCGTCGATAGTGGTAGCGCAGTTGCGCGATTCGCAGATCGCCGCCCGAGACGCGATAAACAACGCGATGCTCGCCAGTGATGCGACGAGACCAATAGCCTTGCAGGGCATGTTTGAGTGGCTCCAGCTTTCCGATGCCGCGATAAGGATCGCGGAGCATGTCCTTGATCAGTTGGTGAAGGCGCTTCAACACCTGCGGATCGGTCTCCTGCCAGAAGAGATACTCCGCCCATGCGTCTTCCGAGAAGACGAGGTTCACGCTTCCAGCTTCAACTTTTTCCGGACACCTTTCCCGCGTTCGAGCGAGTCGATCGAACGCCGGAGTCGCTTTGCATTTTCCGGGGAGCGCAAGAGGTGAGCCGTTTCCTCCAGCGATTCGTATTCGGCGAGCGAGAGCATCACCACTGCTTGATCGCGATTACGCATGATCACCACCGGCGCTCGATCTTCACACACGCGATCAATCGTCGAAGCAAGATTCTCACGCGCCGCCGTGTAGGTGATGGATCTCATGGCACGGACAGCATACTCTCCATGTCATCGAATGGGCAAACGGCTACGGAAGGAGGCGCACCGACCCTGCCTCGGGCACGGCACTTGCGGCAATCAAGCGCAGTATGATGCTCTCTTCCTGCCAATGAGCGCCTGTTTCGATACCAGCGATATTCTCGAATTGTCTCGCGCCACGCTCGACGAGACAAACCGGCGATTAGATTCAATTCCGGCCGATTTGTGCGCGCCGTTCTTTGCGGAAGCGGCCAATCTCGAACAACAATTGCTCGCCGTGTATCGCACGGTCGCGCTTTGTGTTCGCAAGGAAGATGACATTGATAAAGTGGTTGCTTGGTGGAGCGCAATGACGTCCATCTGTGACGAGTTTGCGTGCCGGCTGGCGAAGTTGTGCGAAGACCACCCACAATGCGGCTCGGAGTTCTTCTACAATCGCGTTCTGGACCTGCGTAACAAATGCCAGAGACTCCAGGAGATGCACCGTTAGAGGATGTGCTGCGGGCCGAGATCCCGCGCCTGGCAGCCCTCTACGACCGATTCGCGCACGCTCTCGATCCCTTCGATCCCTCGCGAGGCGTTGCCGAGCAGACATTAATAGTGAGATCGCGAATTGGTTTGACTGCCCACTGGTCAAAAGCCGCCATTTCGCGA
The DNA here is from genome assembly GCA_039923575.1 of Chthoniobacterales bacterium. Lineage (GTDB taxonomy): Bacteria > Verrucomicrobiota > Verrucomicrobiia > Chthoniobacterales > UBA10450 > Palsa-1392. Next base: position 3,941 of record JBDTCM010000112.1, on the reverse strand, counting down.
ATTTCGCCGGCATGTCGTCGTGCTGTGCCGGAAACATCTCCGCGCGAGTGACAAACCACGCTCGATCTAGTCGGAATGGGCATATTCCTGCTTCGGGTTGATATCGATTCCACCCAAACCGGAAGGTCGGCGTCGCCGAAACGCAGCTTGCACATGAGCCGGACTTCCAGCGTGCTCTGCGCAACCACTGCAATGAGCCGGTGGAAATTCGCGTTCGCGAAAAACTCTTTCGTTGGAGTAACTGGGAGATCACGGCGAAGTCCGATCCATTCGTGCAAAAAGACGCGAACACGATCGAGTTCAATGTCCCGATCAAGGCCGGCGAGGGACACGTCGTGAGCTACATCGTGCTCTACGCGAAACTGCCGCTGGCGCAGGCCGGACAGTAAGCCAGCGTTGCGACACTGGTTAAATCGTTTTTAGGAATTTCCGAATCTCGTCGTGACTCCCGACGTAGATGAAGTGCAGCACGCCACGCTCGGCTCGGAAGATCAATCGGGTTTGCAGGCCGACGCGGCATTCGAAATACTTCGCGCGAAGACGCCGAATGCCTAACCCGGAATGGAGATGTGGCGTGCCGAATCCATCGCGAACCGCATCGATCACCCGAGCGATCTCGCGCCGTCGCGGTTTCGCCAGACCGCGGACTGCCTCCCGAAAGGATTGGGAAAGGTCAATCTGCAATGTCTGCTTCCAGGTCGCCGCTGTAACGTTTGATCGTCCCAGCCTTGCGGTCGCGGGCGATGCGCTTGTCCATGCGTTTGACGAAGCGATCGAGCTCTTGCTCGGTGACGCCGTATTCCTGTAGCGCGTAATCGTCGGAGTGCACCGTGACCGGTCGCAAGGCGATGACTTGATCGCCATGCAGAATGCCAATGTCTTCCCCCTTCGCCGCTCGTTTGAGCAATGACGACAGATTGGCCCGGGCCTGGGTGGGTGACAAGGTGGTCATGCGTCGATATTAAGACGATATGGAGAGCAACTCAAGTGCCGCGTCGTTTCGAAAAGCCTCAGGCGATGACCTGAAGGCTTTGCAATAGATGGGCGAGCTCTTCTTGATCGGCGGCGTAGTAGGCCTCCCATTTCAGGCGCTCGTTAGGGGTGAGCGGCTCGTATTTCTGCGCCTTGCTGTTGAAGCGGTGGTAGACGCTTTGCAGCGACTTCGCGACGGCGGGCGACTTGAGGATTTTCCCCACCCCCGGAAGCGCGGAGACGCCGCCGTAAAGACGCTGGGCGGTCGCCTGGAGAAGAGGAAAACGCGGAGCCCGCGCTTCGTTCTTGCGCGCGTCGAGCTGTGGTTTGAAATCCGCAGCCACGTTGAGGAATTCGTAAGTGCGCTGGCGGACGCGGTCGGGATCGCGCCGAATCGCGTCGAATTGCACGACGAGAAGGTTTTCCGCCGGAAACCGGGCGAGATACGGTTTGAGGTGGCGCGCGTAACAACCAATGTCGCGCAAGAACGGGTCGTCCATCATCGCCGCAAACGTTGGCGGCAAGGATGCCAGCACCGCGTTCCGGTTATACCAATACCAGGAGTAAATCATCTCGACCGGCGGCCGCAGGCAGAGCAGCAGTTTAATGTCCGGGCTGTACGCGGCGATCCGCGTTGCGGCTTCCTCCGAGTAAAGATACGAGGGGCAATACTCTCCACGGATCGAGAGCGCTCCGGCGGCAGCCGGGAATTGTTCGTGATACCAGGCTTCCCCGCGCGCAAAGCAGCGCATTTCCTTGCCGGCCATTCGCCGCAGGAGCGTGTCCGCGAAATAATAGACCTCCTTGTCCGGCGCAAAGGCGATTTGCGGATGCGCTTCCAACTGCGCGGAAAGCCAGGTGGTTCCGCACTTGGGTGCGCCGATGCCGATAAAGTCGATCTGGGACATGGGTTGCAGGCGTTAGCTTTCGCTCTTCTCTCCAACCTTGAGATTTTCGTCCAGCTTTTTGGTCGGGCCCGAAGCGAGGCTGCGCACGGACGGGAGGATATCTTGGAAGGTCGTCCCATAAATGTCCCAGATGGTGAGGAACAATCCGCAGACGAGCGGCCCCACAATAAATCCGATCGGCCCGAAAAGAAACAATCCGCCTAACGTTCCGATGAGAATGAGAAGATCGGGCATTTTCGCATCCTTTCCGACCAGGCGTGGGCGCAGGAGGTTGTCGATCGTCCCGACCAGCGCCGCGCACCAGGCGAGGAGCAGGACCGCGGTCCCGGTCTGCCCAATGATGAAGAGGTAAATCACCGCTGGCACCCAGACGAGCGCCGCGCCAATTCCCGGCACGACCGACAGCACCGTCATGATCGTTCCCCAAAAAGCCGCGCCATCGAGGCCGGCTACCCAGAAGCCAAATCCCGCCAGCGCGCCCTGGATAATGCCGATGACGAGCGTGCCCTTGAGGGTCGCGCGCGTCACTGAAGTGAGCCGTTCCAGGACCCGCACTTCGTCCTCGTGACTCAGTGGGGTGTAATAAAAAATCTTCTCGAGAATGATTCCGCCGTCGCGCAGGAAAAAAAACATTGCATAGAGCATGACAAAGAAATTGAGCAGAAAAGTAGCGGTGCCGGCGGTGAGCTGAGTCGCGCCGGCAACGAGGAAGGCGCCGATTGCTTTCGCGACACGAGCAGCTCCGTCCGTGATCTGTTCTTGTTGCGGGACGTAGTCGGCGAGAGAGGGGAAGCGTTCGACGAGCCAGTTATGCGCGTTAAAAGCGCTGGCCGAGCCGAGGTGCGTTTGCACCCACGGGATCGCTTCATTACTCACCGACAACGCCTGTTTTACGACCACGCCGAGGAAGGCGCTGATCGGCCCCGCTACCAGAACAAACAGGATCAGCAACGTGACGACGGCGGCGAACGATTTTCGGCCGCGGAGCAACCGCGTGACCCAGCGGTAGAGCGGTCCGGAGAGCCCGGCGAGCAATGCTCCCAGGAGAAGCGGCTTCAGGAACGGCCAGGTGACCGCGAGAAAGAGGGCCGAGATGGCCAGCACGAGGAAGAGAACAAACGCCGTCCGAAAGGTGGTCGGATTGACGTTGCTCGGTTGCATCAGGTAAGTATCAGCCGGTCGCTGGAAGAGTTCCAACTTTCGCCGGAACCATGGTCATGAATCGAACGCGCGCGCGAGGCAAAATTGCGCGGCCGGTCCACCCGGTTAGTTTGCAGACGTGCCCCGCGATGTCATCCAGCGTAATCATGTCAAGATCTTCGGCTCCGGGAAGCAACCGATGTTGTTTGCCCATGGCTTCGGTTGCGATCAAAACATGTGGCGCTTCCTGACGCCCTCTTTCGCCGATCGTTACCAGATCGTGCTCTTCGATTACGTCGGCTCGGGAAAATCTGATCTCGCCGCCTACGATGCAAAACGTTACGGCGCGCTCGATGGTTACGCGCAGGACGTGCTCGATATTTGCGCAGCGCTCGATCTGCACGACGTCATTCTCGTCTGTCATTCCGTCAGTTGCGTGATCGGCGTGCTCGCCGCGAACCGCGCGCCGGAACGTTTTGAGCGGCTGGTGTTGATCGGGCCGTCGGCCTCCTACCTCAACGACCCGCCGGATTACGTGGGCGGCTTCGACCGGCCGGATATCGAAGGTTTACTCGAGATGATGGATAAGAATTACCTCGGCTGGGCGAGTTTCCTCGCGCCCTCCGTCATGAAAAATGCGGATCGCCCCGAGCTGTCGGCCGAGCTCGAGCAAAGCTTTTGTTCGACCGATCCGAAAATCGCGCGCCGTTTTGCGCAGGTCACTTTTCTCTCGGATAACCGCAGCGATTTTTCGAAGCTCACTCTCCCGGCGTTGATCATGCAATGCAGCGACGATACGATCGCACCTCTCTCGGCCGGCGAGTTTGTGGCGCGCGAAATCCCGCACAGCACGTTCCGCCTTCTCCAGGCGACCGGCCATTGTCCACACATGAGCGCACCCGCGGAAACGATTGAAGTCAT
>JBDTCM010000111.1:0-3248 GCA_039923575.1 Chthoniobacterales bacterium | reverse complement strand
CCTCGCCCGGGCGCGGCACAAGCGAGCGGACGCGGGCCAATTCTTTCGCCAGCGCATCCGATCCCAAGCCGAGATCGCTGTGCGCCAGCAGGTCTAATCCCGCGGTGTTTTCACGAATCAACCAGATCGAACCACGCTGGAAATTCACCAGTTGTTCGACCGTCGCGATGATGTGCTTGCCGACCCGGGCCGGATCGTGCGATTGGCCGAAGACAAGGCTCGACTGGTAGAGCACCCGGCGTCTTTGCACATCGCGCTCACCGTTTTTCGCCGCCGCTTTGCGCTCGGTCGCAGTTCGACGCTTCGCTCGAGAAGCGTCTTTGGGTGGCCTGGACTTGTCTCGGTTTGCGCTCATGAGCTTTTCGCCGCTGCTCTTCTGCTACTATCGCCAGCCGTGCCGACTGCGAGTTATTTTTTTGCCATTCGTGCATCTCAACCCGGGAAGCTATAAAAGGTTCGAACAATGAAATGGATCATTCGCAGTAGCGTAAAAATCGACCGGGTGGCATGCCCGTCGCTTATCCACAATTTCGTCGATCGCGAGGTGATGCGCTCTATGCTGAATGTCGGCGTCAGACCGGTTGATCTGCGAGGTGCAGCGACGTTTCGCACCCGATGAAAAGCCGGCGCGCGCTCGCGGATTTCTTTGGACTGCGGCGCAATCTCGTCGTCCTGCTCATCGCCATCTTCGCGATCGGTGCGGGGGAGGAGTTGTGGATGCGTTTCATCCCAAAATACCTCCAGGCGCTGGGCGCGACGGTTTTCATCATCGGCACCTTCGATGCGATCCGCACCCTGCTCGGTGCGATCTACGCGTATCCGGGCGGGTTGGCGGTCGATCGCTGGGGATTTCGGCGCGCTTTCATCGCTTTCAATGTTCTCTCGATCGCCGGTTACGCGATCACGCTCCTCGTCCCGCATTGGGGCGCGGTGATTCTTTCGATGTTCCTCTTCCTCTCGTGGACCTGCTTCTCCCTGCCGGCCACGTTTTCATTGATCGCCGAAACGCTCGAAGCCAACCGCCACTCGATGGGGATCGGAATGCAATCGGTCATCAAGCGCCTGCCGATCATGATCGCGCCCTTTCTCGGCGGCGTGTTGATCGATCGCTTCGGCATGATCAATGGCGTGCGGATCGGCTTGCTCATCTCGATTGTCTTGTCGACGGCTACGATTGGCGTGCAACTACAGTTGCGCGACGTCGCTCCGACGGTGGCTGCGAAACCGTCGCGCTGGACCTTTTGCCGCAGCCTAACGAGCTTCAACGCGCCGCTGCGCCGGCTGCTCCTGAGCGATATCCTGATCCGTTTCTGCGAACGGATCCCCTTCGCCTGGGTCGTGATCTACGCGATGGACAACATCGGCATCGATGCGAAACAGGTTGGCCTCCTGGTCGCGGTCGAAATGCTGACCGCCACCCTCTGCATCATCCCCGCCTCGCATTTTGCCGATAAATATGGGCGCGAACCCTTCGTCTTCGTCACCTTCATCATGTTTACCCTCTTCCCGATCGCGCTCTGGTTTTCGGGGAGCTTCGCCATGCTCGTCCTGGCTTTCGCGATTCGCGGGCTGAAGGAATTCGGCGACACCTCGCGTAAAGCGCTCATCATCGGCTACAGCGATCCGCAGCGGCGCGGGCAGATGATCGGCGCGTATTATTTGGTACGTGATCTTCTCGTCAGCAGCGGCGCGCTTCTCGGGGCGTTGCTCTGGAAATTTGGGCCCGGCGCGAACTTCCTCACGGCGACAGGGCTTGGCGCCGTCGGGACGATTTATTATCTGATCGCCTTGTGTCGCGCACCGGAACCAGCCCGCCCGGCTTAAGAAAACTGGAGCCTAGGGGGTTCGAACCCCTGACCTCCTCAATGCCATTGAGGCGCTCTACCAACTGAGCTAAGACCCCTTTTACCTATGAAAAATCACCGAAAATGAAAACCGAAAAAAGCCGTTGTCCACCGGTTTTATCCACCGTAGATTCCGGACAGGATGCAAACAAGCCAGCGGCGCAAGAACGGTGCCTTCCAAAAAGTGGGCGAATGCCTTTATCGATATTCATCAAGCGGCGTTTACTATGCCCGCATCAAGAGTCACGGCAAGGAAATCCGACGCAGCCTGGCCACGGCCGACCGCCCGATCGCGCAACGGCGCCTGCGGGCGCTCAAAGACGAGGAAGCCCAGGTCGATCGCTCCCGCGGCCGGATGAGCCTGGGCGAGCTTTGCGACCGCTTTTTGCGGACCGTCCAGCACCTCAAGCCCAAAACGGTGGAGCGAAAGACGCTGATCGTGCGGCGGCTCAAGGAGGATTGGCCCACCGGGCCCGGGACCCAGCTGACAAAGATCAGACCCTCGGATTTGCAGGTTTGGCTCAACCGCCGCCAGCTTGGCCCCACTTCGCATAATCTGCACGCCGCCTGCGTGAAGGAAATCTTCAACATGGCGGTTAGCGATGGGCTCATCGCCCGCTCACCGGCGGAGAGCCTGAAGTCGGTGCGGATCCCGCGACCCATCCGTCCGACTCCCACCTTCCAGGAGTTTCGCGGCATCGTGGAGAACATCCGCTCGCAGCAATTCCACCCCGATGCCGAAGAAAGCGCCGATTTTGTGGAATTCCTAGGCTTGGCTGGCCTGGGGCAGGCGGAAGCCTCCACTTTGACTTGGGGCGACATCGATTGGAAGCGCAAGCGAATTATCACCTTCCGGCACAAAACAATGAGTGGGTTTGCCATTCCTCTCTACCCGCAACTGCGCCCGCTCCTTGAGCGGCGGCAGCAGGCCTCCCATTGCACCGGCCCCAATGACCGGGTTTTCCTGATCAACGACGCCAAGAAAGGGATCGCTAACGCTTGCCGTCGGCTCGGGTTGCGTGCTTACAGTCACCGCGCTTTCCGGCGCATGTTCATCACGCGCGCGATCGAGAAAGGAGTCGATCCAAAAGTGATCGCCGAATGGCAAGGACATAAGGACGGGGGCAAGCTAATTCTTCAAACCTACAGTCATGTTAACCCGGTCCACTCCCTTCGCATGGCCGATCTGATGACGGAAGAACCCGTCAAGGAACAGGGCTGAGCAAGCGGTCCTGAATAGGACCTGATTCAAAAAGCAGTATGGTCCCGGATCGGACCGGCGCGCAGAGACCCGATCCTTGCGCCAATAGGTCGGCGCAGTTCATGGCAAACCAGAGTTTCTGGCTGAGCGGCTCAGGACGCCGGACGAACCTAGTTTGGCATGTGGCAATGTCCGCCGAGGCG
>JBDTCM010000110.1:0-16395 GCA_039923575.1 Chthoniobacterales bacterium | reverse complement strand
ATGCTGGTCGTGACCTGAGCGCCCGCGGTTTCGCCGGCGTGCTCGATCACATTGGGGTGACCGGCTTCCTCGGGAGTTGGCTTGACGAAAATGGCGAGGAGGATCGCCGCTGCGGCCGTGATGAGCGGCGGGATGCGGAAAAGCCAGCGCCAATCGCCCTGCGCCACGACCAGCATCCCCGACCGTGAACCCCGCCAGAATGACGGGCGCGAGATTATTGATCGCGAATTGCCCGAGCTGAATCATGAAACCGAAGATGCCGGCGAACGTCCCGCGCTCGGTACGGTGGAACCAGGCCGCGTTCATCTTGATCATGCCGGGCGCGCCGAAGGATTGGACGTAGCCGTTGATCAGCCAAATGAGAGAAAAAGTGGCGAAGGTGCTGATGAAGGAGGCGAACCCGTAAATGAGGTTGATGCAGATCGTCCCCACCGCTCCGATCAGCATCGCCTTCTTACCGCCGATGCGATCGGTGAGGAGGCCGTTGATGAGCTGGCCCGTGCCGTAGGCCAGAGCCCAGGCGCTGAGCATGCTTGTGATCTGGAATTTGCTGAACCCGAATTCCTCCACCATTCCCGGAGTGGCCCAGCGAAAGTTATAACGGCAGGTATAAAAGGACGCGTAGAGAAGGCCGATGATGAACCAGTTCAAGCCGCGGCGCGGGCGGAAGCCGGGTGGATATTTGATCGCGGTATCGCTCATAGGTCAGGCGGCGGAGAGAATGAGGGAGGCGCGCGTTTCTGCCTAGGGGAAAATTACCGCGCCGCCGGTTCGCCAGGGCCAGGGATGGGAGCTTCGGCAAATAATAGAGCCGGCAGGCTCCAAGATTTTGCTCGACATTAGCCGGCGGGGGCGGGTATGTGATTCTTGAGCCGCACAATTATGCAACGGTCTTTCCCTCTGAGAGGAAAGAATACCCGTGAGAATTGTCTTGCAGCCAAGAGGGCCAGCCGCTACACATCCAGCACAATTCAGATCTAGATTCCACCTCATCCGCCGGCTCCGTCGGAGTCTCGAATTAACCTCGCCACCAACATGCTCCATCGCACTCCTTCATCGCGGCGAATTTCCGCCCTCTCGTTCTCGTTCGCTTGTGTGCTCTTCGCCTCGTTGAGCGTCGCCCAGACGGTGGTGACCGATCCGGTCGGGTTCACCACCTCCAGTTGCTTGACCAATTCCGACACGGTCCTCGGGCTGCCGTTCACCCGCCCGCAATCTTTCGTCGGCGCAATCACCTCCGTCGCCGGCAGCGTTATCACCGTGACCGGTTCGCCCGGATGGGTGACGAATCAGTTTGTTTACGTGCAGGGCTCCCAGCCGAATCGCTATTACGCGCTGATCGGTCCGGCGAGCACGACGAACCCGAAAGAGGGTCACATCTTCACCATCACCGGCAACAGCGCGTCCACTCTGACCGTCGACACCACCGCGGATACCCTCACCGGAATCCCCGCGAACGCTCAGGTGGTCGTCATTCCCTACTGGACGCCGGCAACTCTGTTCCCGGCCAGCAACGCGAACATCTCGTTCACGCCTACGACCTCTCCTCCGACCTACAAGACTCTCCTCCGGGTTCCCAATTATTCCGCCGTGGGCATCAACCTTCCGTACGCGGCTGAGTATTATTTCAACAGCGGGGCCTGGCAGCGGATCAGCCCGTCCGGCGTGGGCGATGACGACGCCTTGCTGCCCGACGGCTACTTTGTCGTGCGGACTTCGAACGGCGCACCGACCCTTCCCCTAACGAATCTCGGCGCGGTCCTGCTCAAGAAAACTTCCACGGCTCTCCTGACTGCGGCCAGCCCCGGGCAGGACAATCCGGCCGCCTTGGTGCGACCTTTCAATGTCGCCCTCAACGCGACCGGGCTGAGCAGCGCTTTCGGCCCCAGCGATCAGCTGCTTCTCTTTGACAACACCCAGGCCGCTTTCGATAAAGCGCCGAGTGCGACCTACACTTACGACACGCACTGGCGGTTGGCCGGAGACGCCACCCTGGCCGATCGCGGCAGTGATGTGATCCCACAAGGCAACGGTTTCCTCGTTCGGAAGAGTGGTGGCTTGTCTGTCTTTTGGACGAATGCATATCCGGTCGCGGCCGTGAGCGCGGTTTCGCGCTTCGTCCATGCCGGGATTCCGACTCCGTTCGACGTCAACCTGCCGCTTTCTGGCGCTTCCGGAATTGAATGCCGCACGAGTGCGACCAGTAACGCCTACCAAATCGTATTCACGTTCCCGCTTCCGGTCACCTACACCAGTGCATCGATTACCTCGGGCGCGGGCGGCGTCGGCACTTCGAGACCTTCCCAGCGCTCGGCCACCTCCAGCACCGTGGTGACGGTAAATCTCGTCGGGGTCACCAACGGGCAATATATCACCCTCACGCTCGCCGGCGTTAACGATGGCACGAACACCAATGACGTGGCCGTCCGCATGGGCATTCTGACCGGCGACGCCAACGGCGATGGATCGGTAAATTCAGCGGACGTCGGCCTGGCAAAATCAAAATCCGGCCAGAGCGTTGACTCGACCAACTTCCGCGAAGATCTCAACACCGACGGCAACTTGAACAGCGCCGATGTCGGACTGGTCAAGAGCAAGTCGGGAACCGGGTTGCCCTAGCGCTCGTTGACCGGCGGGGGCTGCAACAGCGGGCTGGTCTTCCCCGCCGCCATGCCCACACGAGGATTCTCCGCCGAAAGTCGGACTCGGGTCTTTACCCCGCGCGATTGCCGATGAAGGTTCTGACCGTGCGCCGGTTCCTGGTCGTTCTCTTTCTTCTCTGCACTTGGGCCCGCGCCGATTTTGCAGCGACCCTGGAACCGACTCCGAGCGTGCCCCCGACTCCGTCGGTGACGCCAACGCCCAGCGTCACGCCGACACCCAGCGTCACGCCGACGCCCAGCGTCACGCCGACGCCTTCGGTCACCCCTACCCCGAGCGCGACACCGGTGCCGAGCATCACGCCGACCCCGAACCCATCCGCGACCCCGTCGCCCACCGCGAGCGGTGACGCGCTCCTCAACATTTCCACCCGTGGTCGCGCCGAGACGGGCGACAACGTGCTCATCGGCGGCTTCATCCTGGGAAGGACGGGCGCGAGCAAGACGGTGGTCGTGCGTGCGCTTGGGCCGTCGTTAGGCGCGCGGGGGGTGGCAACGCCGCTGCTCGATCCAAGCCTCCAGCTCTTTGATTTCTCCGGGCAGCTGATCGCGAGCAACAACGACTGGATGACGAACGCCAATCAGCAGGACATTATCAACAGCGGATTGGCCCCAACCGATCCGCGGGAATCGGCCATTCTCACTTCGCTCGGCCCGGGCGCCTACACCGCAGTCGTCACCGGCGTCGATGGGACGCAAAATATCGCGCTGGTCGAGGTCTACGATCTGGCTTCCCTCAACCCGCCGACGTTGCTCAACATTTCGACCCGCGGCTTCGTCGATACCGGCGATGGCGTGATGATCGCCGGCGTCATCGTCGGGGGCACGACCACGAAAACGGTGGTCATTCGCGGACTCGGTCCCACCCTCGCCACGTCGGTCGCGAACCCGCTGCCCAACCCACTGCTCACTATTTACGACGGCTTCGGGCAGGTCATCGCCGCGAACGACAACTGGCAGGACGACGTCAACAGCCTGGGCGTGATCAATGCCGGACTCGCGCCTAACAATGCGCTTGAATCCGCCATCCTCCTCGCCCTGCCCCCCGGCGCCTACACCGCCGTCCTCTCCGACGCGAACGGTGCGACCGGGGTCGGGCTGATCGAAATCTACAACATCACCTCCAGCCCCTAGTTGTCTTGGGCCCGGGCCGGAAAAACGTTGATCGTTAGGGGCGCCCTAACCGCCCGCGGCGACTTGCAGAATTTCGAGGCGATCGTTTTCCTGCAGCGCTCGCGCCGGCCAGTCGCGCCGGTGCAGCGCGCTTCCGTTCCACTCCACCAGCGTGGTCGCGGGCGGGAGTTGGTGGCGTTGAATCAACTCGGCCACCGTGCGCGCGTCGCCGGAATCGACCGGCTCGCCGTTCAGGAAAATTTTCATTTGGCGGCCAGCACCTGATCCCAATCCTTCCAGACCGGTTCAAACCCGCGCCGCCGCAGCACGTTTGCGACCTCGGCCGGGGAACGCTCGTCGCTGACCTCGAACTGAGCGGTCGCAATCGAATCCAGCGTCTCATCCGGCGGCAGGATCCGGCCGCGAATGGTTTGATGCACTGCGCCACGTCCCTGACCGGTGTAGCCCCCCGGTTCCGTGTGGCTGCCCGAACTCATCATCGTCACGCCTAACGACGCCAGCACATCGCGGAGCGGGGCCGGCTCGCGCGTGCTCAGGACGATTCCAACCTGCGGGAAGCAAATCCGGAAAGCGCAGATCAGTTGCGCGAGAGCGCGGTCCCCTAACGAAAAGGGAGGGACGAATTCCCCCGCTGCCGGCCGCAGCCGCGGCAGGCTGACGGTGAGGGCGCTTTGCCAGCAGCGCTTGAGCAAATATTCGAGATGGGCCGCGAGGGCCATCGCTTCCGAACGCCAGGCGGCGAGGCCGAAGAGTGCTCCGATCCCGATGCGACGGAAGCCGGCAGCATAAGCCCGCTCCGGACAATCGAGTCGCCAATTGAAATCCCGTTTTGGTCCCGAGGTGTGCATCTCAGCGTAAACACCGCGGTCGTAGGTTTCCTGATAGACGACCAAACCTTCCGCGCCGGCTCCGACCAGCGGCTCGTACTCGGCCGTTTCCATTGGCCCGAGCTCGAGCGCGATGGAGGAAAACAACGGGCGCAGCGCGCGCACGCAATCGACCAGATAGCCCTCGCTGACAAACTTCGGATGCTCGCCCGCGACGAGCAGGACCTGCCGAAATCCCTGCTCCGCGAGAAACCGCGCCTCGGCCACCACCTCGTCGACGGTGAGGGTGACGCGCAGGATCGGGTTATCGCGCGAAAAGCCGCAGTAACGACAGTTGTTGATGCACTCGTTGCTCAGGTAAAGCGGTGCGAACATCCGCATGGTGCGGCCGAAGTTCTGCCCGGTTAGCGTCCGTGCCTCCTGCGCCATCCGTTCGAACTGCGCCTCGTCGTTAGGCTCGATGAGGGCGCCGAAGCGCCGCAGCAAGGGCGATTGCGTCGCTGGCAGCTGATCGAGAAGATTGGCAAAGGACATCCGGGTAATTTCGCGCCTCGCGCCGGAATCGCAATTGCGCGCGCGACACGGTATGATCCCGCCCGTGAGCAAACCAACCTTCGTCCCGCTCCCGCCCCACCCGCTGCTCGCGGATGAGGAGATTGCGAACCGGGCGGCGGAATTTTACTCGGACATGGCGCGGCGCCGCACCGTGCGGGATTTTTCCGATCGCCCGGTCGCGCGGGCCGTGATCGAAAACTGCCTGCGCACCGCGGGGAGCGCGCCCAATGGAGCCAACCTCCAGCCCTGGCATTTCGTGGCCTTGCGCGACCCCGCGCTGAAACGGGAAATTCGGATCGCGGCGGAAGCGGAGGAGAAGGAATTTTACGAACACCGCGCGCCTAACGAATGGTTGGAAGCGCTCGCTCCGCTCGGGACGGACTCGCGCAAACCCTTTCTCGAGACCGCGCCATGGCTGATCGCGGTTTTTTCCCAGCCCTACCGCGTGCTGCCCGACGGTCGGAAGGTGAAACACTATTACGCGACCGAATCGGTCGGCATTGCCACCGGTTTCCTGATCGCCGCCCTCCACCGGGCGGGGCTCGCCTCGCTCACCCACACCCCGAGTCCGATGGGGTTCCTGAACAAACTTTTGCAGCGACCGGCGCACGAGAAACCATTCCTCCTCCTCGCGGTGGGTCACCCGGCCGAGGACGCGGTCGTGCCTGACATCCAACGCAAGCCGCTCACTGAGATCAGCTCCTTCATCGGTCGTTAGGCTGCACCGGCGCCGGGGTGGAATGGAAAGGCCGCGTCCACAAAGTCGTGCACCAAAGAGTCATCCTGTGAGGAAAGGCAAAATGCCGGGAGAGAAGATCTCCCGGCGCTGGCGAGGGTTAATTACATTAGAAGGCGAAGCTCAGACCCGTCCGGACCACGCCGTAGTTGTTGTGCGAGCCATTCACCACATTCCAACTGAAGTCGTTGATGATACCGATGTGCGGAGTGACCCGGACCTCGAAGCCGCCACCGAATTGTCCGACACCTTCGACATCACTGTGCCGGGTTACGCTGGGAAGGCTGTTGCCGCGGTCGGCCAGGTCTTCCGCGCGTGAACCGTTAAAGAGAACGCCGCCGCCGGCGAATCCGTAAGGCGCGACGCGCGTCCCGGGAATCGGATAACGAAAGATCAGGTTACCGGAGGTCTGCCCAATAACGTCGTCGGCATCGAGCGCATAGCCTTGCAAGCCGGCGCCGAGGTAACGGGTGAAGAAGTAGTTCCCGGCAATCCCACCGCCCCAGGCATGATCGGCATCGAGGTAGCGATCGTTCCGGTACGGGGTTCCGGTAAAGGCATACGCGCCAAAGAGATCAATGTTCCATTCGTGAGCGCGATACCAATCCTCGGACGTTTGCACGGTCGCGCTCTGCTGCATTTCCTTGCTCGACGTTTCCACCGGTCCGGCCTGGACGGCGGCGAACGCTGTCGTGAGGGCCAAAAAGCTGACGATAAGTTTTTTCAATTCCATGTCTCCCTTAATTGATGTTTCCGTGTGCGAAGCGCGCCGTTCCTGACGCTCCCGTTTCATCCGAAACGGAATCAGACCTCCATCTGGATGGCTTCATCCTTGCATAGGAAGACACGGCCGTCATCGCAGCGGTTACGCGGTTTTTTCAACCCGTTGCGCGCGAATAAGTTGAAGACGAAAAAAAATTAGCTTTTTAGCTCCGCGCCGGTATTCGCGTCGGTCACGACGAATTTTTCGTGGTGAAAAGTCGGATCGGCCCGGAACATGAGGCGGCTGGCATAACGCCGTTCCAGCTCGACGAGGAGCTCTTCGTCCTCTTCCTTCAACCGCTTCAAAACATCCGGATTCAGGATGACGCGAAAGTCGTGCACGGTGTCCTGATATTTGCGCATGACCGCGTTGAGGGCGCGATGCACCTCCACGCTCGTACTCATGGTCGTCTTGACCACTCCGCGGCCTTCACAATAAGGACAATTTTGATAAATCGAATCGCTCAGGCTCTCCTGCGCGCGCTGCCGCGTCATCTCCATCAAGCCTAACGACGAGAGGGGCAGGACGTGCGTCTTGGCCTTGTCGCGCTTGAGCCGCTCCCGCATCCGGGAGTAGACCATTTGCTGGTCGCGGCGGTTCTTCATGTCGATGAAGTCGCCGATGATGAGGCCGCCGATATTGCGCAGGCGCAGCTGGCGCGCGATCTCGTCCACCGCCTCGAGATTGGTTTGCAGGATCGTCTTTTCGACGTCGCGCCCGCCTTTGTTGCGGCCGGTGTTCACGTCCACGGCGACGAGCGCTTCGGTCTCATCGATCACGATGTAACCGCCGCACTTCAGCCAGACCTGCCGATGAAAGGCGTCATCGATTTGTTTTTGCACGCCGAAGGTTTCAAAAATCGGCGCGGTGCCATCGTAGAACTTGATCCGGCTTTTCGCGCGCCGGGAAATCTGACCAACCATCTCCGCCATGCGCTCGACCGCGGCGTGATCGTCGCAGACCACTTCATCGATCTCGTCGGTCAGAAAATCGCGCACCGTCCGTTCCACCAGGTTCGGTTCTTCGAAGACCCGCGCGGGCGCGGGCCGTTCCTTGATCTGCTCTTCGACCTTCGACCATTGCTCGAGGAGAAAGCTCAGATCGCGCACAAAATAGCGGGCGCGCTGCCCTTCCCCGACGGTGCGAATGATGACTCCAAGACCTTCGGGAATATCGAGTTCGCGCAAAATTTTGCGCAGCCGCGCGCGCTCTTTCGGATCCTCGATCTTGCGCGAAATGCCGCTGCGATCGCTGAAAGGCATGAGCACGAGGTAACGGCCGGCGAAACTGAGATTGGTCGAAACGCGCGGCCCCTTTGTCCCGATTGGTCCTTTCGTTACCTGCACGATGACGTCGGAGCCGACCGGATAAATACTTGGAATATCCTTGGCCGTGAGGCGTTTCTTATTCTGCTTCCGATCGGGCCGCTCGATCTCCTCGATTCCGCTGTCGAGCGCGGCGGGGATCGCGTCCCAGAAATGGAGGAAGGCGTTTTTCTCGAGGCCGATGTCGACGAACATCGCCTTCAGGCCGGGCTCGATATTCTTGACGCGCCCTTTGTAAACGCTCCCGGCGATGTTGCGCGAGCTGTCGCGCTCGACGCTATACTCCTCGAGCTGACCGTCCTCGAGCAGCGCGACGCGACGTTCGAGTTTCTCGACGCTGATGATGAGTTTGTTGCCGGTCTTGCGACGCGACATTCCAAGAAGCTTTTTCACTTGTTCGATCATAGTGCTGCAAATTTTTCGAAGTCATCGCGGTGGATCCGTGGCTGAACTTCATGGGTTAAATCAGATGCCCGGCCCCCTGCGCCTTCTCGGCGTCGGTGCGGGAGCGGCTGGTCGTGGAGGAGCGTTAAACAATTTTTCAAAAAAGCTGCGCGGACGCTGCGGCGCGGGGGTCGCGACGGGTTGAGCCCGCAGGACGCGCTTGGGGGCGCGGGTGTTCTGCACCTTCCCGCGCGCGTCGGCCTCCGGCTCGACGTCGGGCGCGTCGCCGGGATTCGCCATGTCCGCTTTCTCGGCCGCCTGGGCGCCGTTGCCGCTGGCGTTTTCCTCGTCATCGCCGCCGGGCGCGGGCAGCGAGGAATCCTTGTATTTGACCGCGGGGATCATCTCGAAGGGGTTGGCCTTGTGCGCGGGTGCCACCCAGGCGAGCTGCGGTTCAAACTTGCCTTCATCCATCGCCAAAGTGCGCTCGAGGATACGGGTCGCGATGGGAGCCGCGACCGAACCCCCGTGCTCGCCGCCCTGGACCATGACCGCGATCGTATAACGCGGGTGATCGTAGGGCGCGAAACAGCAGAACCAGGCGATGGTGTCTTTCTTGCCGTTTAACATCGCCTGCGCGGTGCCGGTCTTGCCCGCGACCTGCACGCCTTTCAGCCGCGCGACGCTGCCGGTGCCACCGCTCTCATTGACCACCTTCCAAAAACCGTGCCTAACGATCTCGATCTGCTGCGGGGTGAAATCATTCCGAAAGTCATCGTGCACCCTGGGCGTCTGCGGGACGGCGATCTTGCCGTCGGCGTCGAGGACCGGCGAGCCGTCCTGGTTCAGCACCCGGTCGACCAGCCGCGGTTAATAGGAAATGCCGCCATTCGCGACCGTGGCGTAGGCCATCGCCATCTGGAGCGGGCTGGCGAGGTCGTAGCCCTGGCCGATGGAAACGTTGGCGGTGTAGGCGGACGACCACTTCTCGTTAGGGTGTTGAATCCGCATCCAGTCCGGGCCGGGCAAAACCCCCGGCGATTCACCGGTGATTTCGATTCCGCTCGTTTTGCCCAGGCCAAGCCCGTCACCCGTCGTGTCGATGGCGTCGATCCCGGCCGCGTTACCGTACTGATAAAAAAACGCGTTGCAGGAAACCTTGATCGCGTCGCTCAAGCCGAGGGTTCCGTGCGCCCCACCTTTTTCGTTGATCCAGCATTGGAAAAAGTGATCGCCGTAGGTGACGCCACCGGTGCAGGTGAACTTGGTATTAGCCAGACCCTTGCGCAGGCCGGCCAGCGCGGTCACGATCTTGAAGGTCGAGCCCGGAGGAAACGCGCTGACCGCGCGATTGATCAACGGATGCGCCTCGTCATTGCGCAGTTCCTTCCAATCCTTCGCCTTGATACTGGGGATGAACGTATTCGGATCAAAAGACGGAACCGAAGCCAGCGCGAGGACGTTGCCATTGTTAGGATCGATCACCACGGCCGCGCCGCGGCCGACCGCGCGCAACGCTTCATCCGCGATCGCCTGGATGCGCGCGTCGATCGTGAGGTAAACATTCGCGCCTTGCTTCGGCGGTTCTTCCCGAATCACGCCGTCGATTGTTCCCTTGGCATTGCGCCGCATGACGCGGATGCCAGGCTGTCCGCGCAGGTATTCGTTCATCGTTTTCTCGATGTTCGATTTCCCCTCCACGTCGCCCTGGTAAAAAGTGTATTTTCTTGCTTCGACCGTGTTCGTGTCGTCCGGCGCGCCGACGTAGCCTAACACGTGGGAAGCGAGCGCGCCGTAGACGTAGGAACGGACCGGCTTGATCGCAATGTCCACCCCGGGGAGCCCGACATCGTGCTCGGAAAATTTGGCCATCGTCGTGAAGTCGATGTCCTTGATGTAAGAATACGGGACCTCGGTGTTGTTGCGATAATGCTTTTGCAACTGGTTGGCGTTGTAGTCGCGCGCCAGGTCAAGGTCCTCGAGCCGCGGCACGACGCCGTCATTGACGATGCGGACGATGTCCGGCTCCTTCATGTTCTTGGGCATGCCGCTGATGGTGGCGCGATACTGCGTCTCGGGCGGGCGGCCATAGCGCTGCCGATAGCCCTTCACCATTTCGGGCAGATAAAAATCTACCTCATAGCTGGCCCGATTCTGAACCAGGGCGACCCCGTTGCGATCGCGGATTTCGCCCCGGATGGACGGGATGCGGACGGTCGCCTCGGAACTGCTTTGGATGCGCGCGGTCCATTCATAGCCGCGCGCCACCTGCACCCACCAAAGGCGGAGAAGGAGCGCGCTCAGGCCGACGAGCATGCAGAGACCGAGAAACTGGATGCGCAGGGTCGGTTTAGCGCGCCGCATATTCATCGAAGCCCTCCTCGCGTGGAAGATAAGGATTGTTCGTGAGGCGGGCAATCCAATGGAGCGCCCAGAAAATGAGCGGCGCCATGAGCATGGCGAGGAGACCGGGGCCACCGATTTGCCACCAGACTTCGCGGTTAAAAATGAGGGAGCCGCGCCGGAAAGAGATCATCAGATATTGTGCGAGGAGAATAAGGGCTGTGCAGACGCCGCTGAGGACACAATGTACTTCCCACCGCCCGCGATTAAAGAGGGGCTTGAGACCGTGCATGATGGCGGCGAGCACCGCGTAGAGAAGTATCGACCATCCGAAGGAGATTTCAACATGGGCATCGAGCACCTGCACCGTCATCGCGTCCCAGAGAAAGCCGGCGACAAAAGCGAGCGACAACATGAGCGGAAACGGCAGCGCCATGGCGCCGTAAAAAACGATCACCGGCACGATGTAAATGTGCGCGTTGTACATCCAATCGAGCGGCGGGAGGAAGATCTCGAGGAGCTGGGCGAGGAAAACGAGCACGACGAGAACGAAAAAGAAAATCATTTTCTTCCAATCACGACAAAGACGTCTTCGAGCTTCGCCAGATCGACCGCGGGCGCGAGCTTCGCCTGGCTATCGAGCGCCCGGACCTGAAAACTGCGGATCGTTCCGACAAAAAGACCCGAGGGAAAAACTCCGCCCACCCCGGAGGTGTAGACCTTTTGTCCCGGCTTCAGCTCCGCCTGTTTCGAAAGATAATTCAGATCCAGCATCGGAGAGAGACTGCCGGTCACGCGTTCTCCGGTCACGATTCCCTGCTCGCGCGAACCCTCGACACTCGCCGCCACCCGGCAGTTCTCGTCCGAGATCAGCAGGACGACGGAAATGTTCGGACTGACCGTGGTGGTGCGGCCGACCAGGCCTTCGTCGGTCAGCACCGGCATCTCCGGCGCGATCCCGTCCTCCTCGCCGCGATTGATCGTGACCGTGCGCCACCACGTGGAAGAATCGCGCGAAACGATCTCGGCCGGGACGAGCCGGAAGAGTGAGCGCTCGCGATAATTGAGCGCCTGGCGAAGGCGGTTGACCTCGTGCTCGACATCCCGCAGCGCTTCGTTGGTCGCTTTCAAGGAACGGTTCTCGACCTTCAAATCAGCATTGTCGCGCTCCAATACTTCAAGCGATTTCAAGCCCGCGCGAACGGATGTTATCTGCCGTTCCAAGCCGGAACCGGTTTTGAGAAAAGGCGAAATGACCTGGAAAAAGGTCGACTGAATCTTGCGCGTCGCCGTTGGTCCCATGCTGAAGAGCGCGAGAAGGGCCGCAGCGAAAAGAACAATCGCGACAATGCTGCTGCGGTTCATGGGAAATGCGGAATGCGGAATGCGGATTTCGGAATGGAAGAAAGATCAGTCACCGCCGCAGTTTTTCATTCCGCATTCCGCAATCCGAATTCCGCATTCGGCCTACTGCCGCCACTGGCGATCGGCGGTCGCGACCTGGCGGAGAAACTTGATTTCGTTGAGACACTTTCCGGTCCCCTCGGCAACTGCGCTCAATGGATCCTCGGCGACATGCACCGGCAAACCCGTTTCCTCGCTCAAGAGACGATCGAATCCGCGGAGCAAGGCGCCGCCGCCCGCGAGCACGAGGCCGCGATCGACCAGGTCGGCCGATAATTCCGGCGGGCAACGCTCGAGCGTGATCCGGACCGAGTCGACAATCGTGGAGATAGGTTCGAGCAACGCCTCGCGCACTTCCTGCGAAGTAATCGTCAGGGTCTTGGGCAAACCGGCGACCAGGTCGCGGCCTTTGACTTCCACACTGGTCTCTTTGTCGCTCGGATAAGCGGAGCCGATTTTGATTTTGATTTCTTCTGCGGTGCGCTCACCGATCATCAGGTTATAAGCGCGCTTCATGTATTGCACGATCGCTTCGTCGAGCTCGTCGCCCGCGACGCGCACGCTCCGGCTGAAGACGATGCCGGAGAGCGAAATTAGCGCCACCTCGGTGGTGCCGCCGCCGATGTCGATGATCATGTTGCCGGCCGGATCCTGCACCGGCAGACCAACACCGATCGCCGCCGCCATCGGCTCCTCGATCAAATAAACTTCCCGCGCACCAGCGTGGGTGGCCGATTCCCTAACGGCACGCTTTTCTACTTCAGTGATGCCGGACGGGACGGCGATCACAACCCGAGGACGAGCGCGCACCCGACTGTTGTGCACCTTGGTGATGAAATGACGCAGCATCGCCTCGGTCACCTAGAAGTCGGCAATGACGCCATCCTTGAGGGGCCGGACCGCGACGATATTTGCGGGGGTGCGCCCGAGCATGCGCTTGGCTTCGTCGCCGACGGCGAGCACTTTGGAAGTGCCGGCCTGCACCGCCACGACCGAAGGCTCGCGCAACACGATGCCCTGGTCCTTGACGTAAACGAGCGTGTTTGCGGTCCCGAGATCAATCCCGATATCGCTGGAGAACCAACCGAAAAGTCTATTAAACATGAGAGAAGCCTTGGAATGGGGTCAACGCCGGCCGATCTATCAGGAAAGCGAAAGCTGTGCCGCACGCCCGGCCGGGGCGAAAAACCTACGTATCTTGGAACGGGTGACCGTCCCGTCAAGGGAAAGCTGCCGGCCGACGGTCGCCAAAACGCTCAACTTCCGCTGGAAGAGGGACATGCCGGCTTCAGTCTTCCGAAATTGAACGTTGAACGTTGGACGTTGAACGTTCAACGTTCTCTCCATGTCTTCCGTCCTCATCGCCCCCTCTGTTCTCGCGGCCGACTTCGCCCATCTCGCGGCCGAGGTGAAGCGCGTGGTCGCGGCCGGAGCCGACTGGCTGCATCTCGACATCATGGACGGGCAGTTCGTCGACAACATTTCCTTCGGACCCGGAATCGTAAAAGCGATTCGTGGCCTAACGGATCTCCCGCTCGATGTCCATTTGATGATTGAGCGGGCGGATCACTACGTGCCGCGCTTCATCGAGGCAGGGGCCAACTCGATCACCGTCCACGTCGAACCGGAAGCGAAACATGAGATCGGCAAAACGCTCCGCGCGATCCGCGAGAGCGGCTGCAAAGCCGGCCTCACCCTCAACCCGGAAACGCCTTTCGCCTTCGTGGAGCCGCATCTGCCTAACATTGATCTCCTTCTCATCATGACGGTCCATCCCGGGTTCGGCGGCCAGACCTTCGAGCCCGAGATGATGGAAAAAGTGCGCCGCGGCCAGGATCTGCGCAGTTCGTTAGGCATGCATTACCTGCTGGAAGTGGATGGCGGCATCACGCCCGAGACGGCCCGTCTTTCGATCGAAAGCGGCGCCGACGTCATCGTCGCCGGCACCGCCATTTTCAAGGCGGATGACTACGCGGCGGCGATTCGGGCTTTGCGGAGCTAGCGGATTCATGGACGACAAAGACAACATCCAGCTGAGCGCGGTCGAAGATCATGACGGCATCCTCACCATTCGCGGCGGCGGGGCGCGCCGGAACTGGAATGGCATTCACTACAAACAAGGCATGTCCGCGAAAAATGTCGGCACGACCAAACTCTCCGCCAACATCGCCACGATCCCGCCGGGGGGCGTGGCTTACGCGCACATTCACGTCGGCTTCGAGCTGATTCTCTACATCCTCGAAGGGCGGGTGCGCCACGAGTTCGGACCCGGACTCAAGAACGTGTTGGAAAATGAAGCGGGCGATTTCATTTACATAAAACCCGACGTGCCGCATGAAGTCTTCAACATGAGCGTCACCGAACCGGTCGTCGCCTTCGTCGCCCGTTCCTCCGCCGAGGAGTGGGATAATATCATTCCCTACGACCGCAACACGCAGGCTGCCGGAAAAAAAACCGCCTCCTAGAGGTCATCGCGCGGGTCGAGTTCCACATGCACGAACTCGTTCGCGATATCACTTTCAGCATCGCGGCGGCGTGGTTGCTCGGGCTCATCGCGCAGCAATTCCGGCAGTCGATCCTGCTCGCGTATCTCATCGCCGGATTCGCGCTCGGGCCGGTTGGTTTCGGCCTCATCGAATCGGCCGAGAGCATCTCCGCGATCGCGGAACTTGGCCTGATCTTTCTCCTTTTCATGATCGGCCTCGAGATCGATTTGAAGAAAATCATGAGCGCGGGGCGCTCGATCACGCTGACGGCATTGGTGCAGATCTGCGCCGGGGCGTTGCTCGGCGTCTTCTTCTTCCAACTCTGCGGCTTCGGGTTGGGCGCTGGAAAATGGGACGCGCTTTATCTCGGAGTGGCGGGCGCGCTCAGCAGCACGGTCATCATCGTCAAGATGCTCTACGAGAAGCAGGAGCTCGATACGCTGACCGGCCGCATTACCCTTGGCGTGCTCGTGCTCCAGGATCTGGCGGCGATCGTTTTCCTCGCCGTCCAGCCGAACCTGGAAAAACTCGCGCCCAGCATTCTGCTCCTGTCGCTCGTTAGGGTGATCCTTTTGGTGGCCGCGGCGCTGGTCGTTAGCCGATTTGTTTTGCCGATCATTTTCCGACGGGTGGCGCGTTCGCCGGAATTGGTGCAGGTGGGCGCGCTGGCCTGGTGTTTTTTGGTCGGTGAACTGGGCGAGCGGCTCCATCTCTCGCGCGAGATGGGTGCGCTCATCGCGGGCGTGGCGCTTTCGACCTTCCCTTATGCGCTCGATGTCACGGCCAAGGTGACGAGTCTGCGCGATTTTTTTCTCACCCTCTTCTTTGTCGGTCTCGGCATGCAAATCCCGCTGCCCACGCCCATGCTCATCGGTTGGGGTTTGGTTTTCGCGGCCTTCGTTTTGGTCAGTCGCCTCCTCACGACTTTTACTCCGCTCTATCTCATGCGGCAGGGATTGCGCACCAGCATCATTCCCGCGCTCAACCTTGCGCAGGTGAGCGAATTCTCGCTCGTCATCATCGCGCTCGGCGCGCAGTCACATCATCTCGCCAATCCGGCCACGGCCGGCATGGTGGCGCTCGCTTTTACTTTGCTCGCGGCTCTTTCCACTTTCGGGATGGCGAAATCGGATGACATCGCCCGCGGGCTGATTCCGTGGCTGAAGGGCCGCGGCTTGCGCGACCTCGATCACACGACGGACGACGCCCACGCGGAAGGCACGCACGGCCATGGCAAGGCGCGCATCCTCTTCCTCGGTTTCTTTCGCACGGCCAGCTCGCTCCTCGAAGAGATGCAGCGGCACGCGCCGGATTTGATCAATGATACCGCGGTGATCGACTTCAGCCCGGCGGCGCGCGGGGGACTGATGGAACGCAAGGTGCGCGTGATTTACGGCGACATCAGCCAGCGCGATACCCTCTTGCATGCCGGCATCGAGCACGCGGAAGTGATCATCTGCACCGATTCCGTGCTCAAAGGCACGACGAACGAGCGTCTCGTTAGGCTGCTGCGCGGATTGAATCCGGAAGCCAGGATCATCGTGACCGCGGAAGTGCTGACCCAGGTAAAAGTCCTTCTCGCGGCCGGCGCCGATTACGTGTCGGTCGGGCGTTTACGCGAAGCGAACGATTTGCTCGAGGCCGTGCGCGCGGCGACGGAAGGCTTGCTCCGGGAAAAAAGAGAAGCGCTGGAGCGGACTCTGGAGGGACGAGAGGAAGTGCTCGACTGACGAGGTTGGAGCGCTAGAGCGTTTTCAAGAAACCTGTAGCCGATTCGA
>JBDTCM010000109.1:0-4946 GCA_039923575.1 Chthoniobacterales bacterium | reverse complement strand
TTTCCAGGCGACACTGCGTTCCGGGCGCTGCGCGATTCCTCTCTCGTCGTACTGGAAGAGCATGCCGTTGCTCCAACGCATCAGATCGTCTTTCGCGCCGGACCAGCCGCGAAAAGTGGCCGGCAGGATGAGGAGCAGAAGCAGGAGCGAGAGCAGGAGGGACGCGGTCGCGAGCCAATAACGTCGCCAGACCAGGTAGGCGATGGCGGCGATCGGGAACGCCTTGATCACCGCGGCGAGAGCGAAGAGACCGCCGGCGGTCCAGGAACGTTTGGCGCGGAGCGCGAGAAAACCCGCCAGCAACAAGGAGAGCAGGAGAAGGGTAGGTTGCCCGAGAAGGTAGCAGCTCCAGACGTAGGCGAGGATGACCAGATTGGGGACGAGATAGAGCAGCGCGTGCGGGCGCTCGCCTGCCGGAGTCGTTAGGCGAATCGACCAGGCGATGCAGGCCCACCAGGCAACGGAGTTGAGCAAAGCGAGGATCGCGATTAATCCGGCCTGCCCAAACCAGCTGACCGGTGCGAGCATCTCCGCCGCGGGCGGCGGATACATGAAGGGATAACGCTCTTTCGGCCCCGGGTAAATCGCGCCGCCATGCAGGACCGTCTGCCCGATGCTGTACCAAAGTTTGTAGTCCTTCGCTCCTCTCCCGGCGGCCAGGTTGATCAGTGGCACGATCGAAAATGAAAGCGCGGTCAGGACGAAGAGGAGGAGGAGAACGCGCTGGCCGTTGCGGCTGTTCAGGCGCTCAAGAAATTTATGCATGACTTTATTTCGTGGGCGTTTTCGGCCGGAGGATCAAATTGCCTAACCAATACGGATCCGCCACTCCTTTTCGGTAGGCGGCGAGCGCTTCCGGCGTAGAATTGATATGCAGATTGCTGTAGGTTTGATCCTCGTTTTGCCAGCGTTCGTGCCAGTAGACGGCCGCTTTGACGCGCGGCAGTTTCGTCCGCATCAACTCGAACGCTTCGCGAATCCACTTTGCCTTGTCGCCTGAATCGGGGAACTGAGCGACCGCCCATTCCGCGATCATGATTGGTTTGGTCGCATCGATCGCGGCCAGTTCCTGGTAGGGCCAGTCGATCAGGGGAGGGAAATCCGACCACGGTTCGTCGGCAAATTGCTGGCCGTAGACGCTCATCCCGAGCCAGTCGACGTAAGCGGAGCCGGGATAATAGGCCGGAGCGGAATTCCATTTATCGACAGGGAAGGAATAATTGTTGGTCTGAAACAACCACTGGATGTTGTGTGCGCCGCGGGCGCGCGCGCGCTCGACAATGTAGCGGAAAGCGCGCTTGAAAAGTTCCGGGCCTTCCCACTCGTTAGGCCGGCCCAGGATCGGTTTTGATCCGCCATAGTAGGCGCCCGACCAGGGAAACCAATCGCCATTCATCTCGTCACCGAAGGAGACGATGAGCGGCTTGCCGAAGGCGCGGGCCGAGTCAGCCCAGTCATCGATGTAGCGATTCCAGTCGCCGGCGAGGATGGCGTTGAGACTGAAGCGGTCGGGCCCCTTGTGCTGTTCGTAAGGGCGATCCCAGGGCGACCAGAAGACGAGCGGGAGCGAGCCGTGCCGCCAGATCATTTGCAAATTGGCGGTGGGAAAACTTTGTTCTCCCCAGTAGCTGGAGGAGGCGATGATGGCCTGGTGTTTGCCGACCATCTGTTCGAAATCTTCGATCGTCTCGAGCGCGACGGCGTCCTCGGCGTCGCCGAAATCGATGAAGGCTCCGGTGTAAGCGCCCTTTTCCGGCAGCACCACCTCGACCGGCGCATTCGGATCCACCTGGGCGAGACCCGGCGCGTGTTTTTCGCAGCCTAACGAGAAGCAGGCGAGGGCGAATACGCCTGCCGCCGCGGAGATAGCGCGCAGATGCGGCATCAAACCCGCACCGGCACAGACGCCGTCCGCTCCAGTTTTCCCCAACCGACCCACGCCCCCTTGATCGCGCGCAGGATCGCTTTCCAAATCACGTAACTGAGAAGCGGCCGGTAAATGAATCGCATCGGGATGATGCGCCAGGCCTTCAGAATCGACTCGCGTTCGATCACACAGGCGAGGGTGGCGAGGATGACATCCATCGCGATAAAGATGACGACGAAGGGCAGGACCGCGCGCCAGGCGCCGAAGGGGAGCGAAGCGATCAGTAAAAAATCGACCATCGGGGTGAGCGCGACGAGCAGGATTTGGAAAAACCAAACGCTCGGAAGGCTGAACCAGCCGAGCGCGCGGTAGCGCCAGTTGAAGACCTTCTCCCGATGTTTCCAGAGACACTGCAAGGTCCCGTAAGCCCAGCGAAATCGTTGCCGGGCGAGAGTGCGCAAGGTCTCGGGCGCTTCCGTCCAGGCGATGGCGTCGGGCGTGTAAACGATGCGCGCTTTGCCTTTATGCAAGGCGAGAGTGAGATCGGTGTCTTCCGCCAGGGTATCGAGACTGAGCCCGCCGACCCGGTCGATGGCGGAACGGCGCAGCGCGCTGATCGCGCCGGGCACGACAGTGATGCAGTTCCAGCGATCGTAGGCGCGCCGGTCGAGGTTGAAGCCGCAGGTATATTCGAGCGCCTGGCAACGTGCGACGAAACTGCGCAGGTTGCCCACTTTGGCGTGGCCGGAAACCGCGACCACACTTTCGTCGCTCAGTGGCCTAACGAGCAGCCGCAGAGTGTCGCTTTGCAAATGGGTGTCGGCATCGAGGAAGACGACCAGCTCGTGCCGGACTAACGACAAGCCGCGCTGCAAGGCGACGGCTTTGCCGCGGTTGGGTTGCCTGACGAGTCGGACGCGCGCATCGGTCTGCGCGATTTTTTCGACCTCGAACGCGGTGCCGTCGCGCGAACCATCGTCCACCACCAGTACCTCGATCGCGCCCGGATGATCGTTTGCCAGGACCGCGCGCAAGGTCGCGGCGATTACTTTTCCTTCGTTAAAGGCGGCAATCAACACACTGACGGGCGGCGCGAAGTCCGGCGGTGGCGAGGCACTCCGGCGAAAGCGCGCCGCGAGAAAAATCACCACGAGAGTGCGAATGACGATCAGCGCCGTCGCCACAATCATGAAAGCCCAGAGAAATTCCTCGATCGCGTGAAGGACGCGAAAGCCGGCGCTGCTGACAAATCGCGGAATGCGCTGGCCATTGCCGACCGGCGGCATGACCGCGTCGCGCGAGCTGCCGATGAGCGTGCTCAACGGCACGATCGTGTCGCCGCGCGTCTGCAACCAATCGATGATGCGCGGCAGCGCCGCGATCGTCTGGGAACGATCGCCGCCGGCATCGTGCAGGAGAATGATGCTGCCGTCGCGTCGTTGCTGCTTGATGCGCTGGAGAATGACGTCCTCGCCCGGCCGCGCCCAATCCTGCGGATCGATGTTTTCGAGCACGACGAGATAATTCATTTCGTTCGCGATTCGCAGCGGGGCCAGATCGGCTAACGACGAAGGGCTGGTGTCGGCCGCGTAGGGCGGGCGAAAGAGCGTGGTCGAGCGTCCCGTGATCGTCTCGATGAGAAGCTGGGTGGCGTTTAACTCCAGCCGGATGTGCTCCGGCCAGCAGACCGCGAGGTTGGGATGATAATAAGTGTGGTTGCCGATCTC
The DNA here is from genome assembly GCA_039923575.1 of Chthoniobacterales bacterium. Lineage (GTDB taxonomy): Bacteria > Verrucomicrobiota > Verrucomicrobiia > Chthoniobacterales > UBA10450 > Palsa-1392. The sequence continues at coordinate 1,352 of JBDTCM010000109.1, read as the reverse complement.
GTGCCCCTCGGCCACGATCCGCCTCACGAGATCGGGATATTTTTCCGCGTTCACGCCGACGAGGAAGAAGGCGGCTTTCACTCCGCGCGCCTTGAGGAGGTCGAGGACGAGCGGCGTCCACTTCGGATCGGGCCCGTCGTCAAAGGTGAGCGCGACCTGGTGTTCGCCCCCGGCACCCTGGTGATAAAGCGTCGGGAATTCGGGAAAGCTCAGATAGGTGGCGCTGAGATAACCGTCGGGATCGGTCTCGATCTTGCGCGCCCCATCGCTGCGCGTTTCGTCGACGCTCACAATTTCGCCTTCGCCCACGTCGGTGATGGTTTCGTTGCCCTTAAGAGTTTCGAGCAGCGCCTTCGCGCTGCCGTTAGGCGGGAGCTGCCGCGGGAGGTTGATCGCGTCCCAAATCGCCGAGTCTTCCGTGCCGAGGCGGTAAATCGCAAATCCACCGGCCTGCTCGTCGCGCACGGCGTGCAGCTCATTCAAAAAACTGACCACATCGAGGAACCAGACGGAGTGCTCCTTGTTCGCGTCCTCGTAATAAAAGTCGGAGCTGTGATCGGGCGGCGCGACCGTGCCCGATTCGACGCCGGCGTTGCTCGCGCGGCTCATCGCCTCGGGAAAGCTGATCGTCTCCGCGCGATGCTCGCCATTCGTCCAGTCGTAGCCATAGCTGCCGAGCGCGATGATCCATTGCTTTGGATCGGCGTCTTTGAGGAGCGCGTGCAGCCATGATTCAAACCACTGCCGGGAGGCGAGCGGCCCGGCGGCCTCGGTGTCGGAAGTCTCGTCAAAGAGAAGGGCGACGAAGCGGTCGACGTTCTCGGAAAGATTGTCGAAATCGATGTAATCCAAATCCTGCCCGGGCTGGACGCAGAGCCAGAGCTGACGGCCCGCGCCGTGGAGCGCGTTGGCCATTTTGTTAAGCAACTTTGTAATGTCGTCCTGATAGGCGGGATCAACCTGCTCCCAATCGATCACCACGCCGGCTGCTTTCGCATCCTGCAAACCGGCGAGCAGTTTCTGGATGAAACGATCCTGCCGCTCGGCCGGACCGTGCGCGAGATTCTCGACCGCTTCGGGCTGCCAGGCATCGCCGACGAGATTGGTCAGGAGTGGCATGAGCGCGATGCCTTTGGCGGCGGCCAGCTTGGGGAGGCGGACGTCGGCGTCGATCTGCAGATTGCCGAGGCCGTCGCTGAGCGCGAACCACTCCGGGCAGACATGGGTCAGCTGCGCGGCATTTTGCTCGAGCGATTTGTAACTATAGGGGTCGCCATTGGTATAAAAGCCCATCCGCACTTCGCCGCCGGTCGATTTTCTCGAAGCCGGCGGCGGGGTGGAGGGCGAGGGCG
>JBDTCM010000108.1:0-15038 GCA_039923575.1 Chthoniobacterales bacterium | reverse complement strand
TTACAACGGAAAACGCTGAGAGCGCGATGGCGAGCGGGAATAACATTCGCACTGATACTGGGATCACGAGTGAGATTGCATCAGAGGCGAATGAATCCCAGGCGCGTGAGCGCGGGATTTGTTGCTGCTTAATAAACATAAAGTCCCTTTCTCCCGCCCCGGATGAGTGTTAGCCGTCTTATTTCCCGATCTATCTCGCCAAAAACCTTCCGCGCCGATTCGCCGATCCAGACCTGTATTCCGGTCGTTTTGTCCATCTGCGGTGCTGCGTAAAATGCGCCTTGTTTGGAAGGATTCTCCATCGTATTAACAGGAGAGGGTAGGTATTTTTTTATGAAATTCGCTTCCGCCGTGCTGATGTCTGCGTTGTAGACTAGTTCCGCATGTTCGTGTTCGCGCGGTCGCCCGCGGGGTCGCTTGGGGCTTTGTTTCTTCAGGTGCGGCAGTTTCTCTTTACGGCCGGGATCATCTTTCGCCAAACGAAGCCCTAGCTGTTTCGCGGCGAGTCGGATTTCCTTAGCCTCCGTGTCCCCTGCTGCCTCCGGGGCAGTAACCGAAAGCAGAGAGTAGGCCTCTCTTGCGGTTATTCGTCCCTGCCAGGTCTCATCGGACAGCGGGCGATTTCCTCCGAAAGCGGCTTCCGCGTATCCGTCAACTGCGCCACCCTTCGCCCACGCTCCCTTGATCGTTTTGTCTCGAACCATGTTCAGCATCCCCAGCTTGCGGCGGTCCCCGGGTTTTTTTTCTTTGGTTTTCGCGTCCCATCGTTTTTTTACTCGTGGCAGCGCTCGCCGCGCCTTCGCATCGGCAGCACTAAGTTCGGCTTGAAAGCGCGCGTGAGTTATCGTGCGCCCCTTCACGGCGAAGGACTGCAAGCCAGCTTGCGCTTCGTGCCGCTTCCAGGCTTTTTGCAAAAGCTCATTGTCGAGCTTGCGCATGATGTTGGCCGCGTCCTGTGCCTCCCTTGTCATGTGTGCTCCTCGAAAGTAATCGAACAACCGGGCAGCGTCTCTTCGCGTCTGATAGAGCGCGATTAAGATTTCTCTCGATTCTGTAAGCTTCTTTGTCTCCTCCGCTAGCTTCTCGTCCTCGTCCCAAAACATTAAGCCTGCCTGACAAAGAGGATGAAGCGCCGCCTTACCAAACCGCGCAGCGTATTGATGCGCGTTTAATGAACTGGAGTTCTTCATCGGGTCGCGTTTCCCTTGCGCGACGCCGCTTTTATAGGGACCACGTTCTCGGGCGTCAACCAATCTCCAACAGGAAGGGTTGGCCGCGTTTTTAGGTCGGTGTAGTGAGCGGCAGTAGTGGCTAAGTCGGCATGGCGTAATACGCGCGACGCAGCGTAGATGCCATGCTCGGCGGTGATCAGCGCACCAAGTTCCTTGCGCAATTCATGGAGCGGTTTCCTGGCTGTAACGCCCTGCTTGCGCAACCAAGCTGTTACCCGATCAAAAACGCGATGCGCGCGGTAACTGCGACCCCACGTTCGCGGCCCTGACGCGTTGTCGCTACTCTCGATTACAAACACTCCCGTAGCGCGGGCACGAAAACCTCTGAGCAATTCAACAACGCTCGCGTCAATCGGAACTTCGCCGCGTGAATCTGCGCTTTTCAAGCTCGCCTTGTCTGTGTTCTCCACCCGGATAACGCCCCGCTCAAAGTCGATCTGGTGCCAGCATAGAGTGTCGATCTCCCCCTTTCGCAGCCCACCGGCGAGCGCCAGCAGCACGACTAGGAAAGCAGGTGAATCGTTTCCGGTCAGTTCATCCCGCGCCTGTGTTAAAAGCGCCTTGGCATCAATACGCGAGAAATACTTGGCGCTTTGCCTTGGGAAAAACTCCACATGTTCAAATGGGACAGGTTCAGGCAATGGAACAAAGCGAGTAATTCTTTTTCCGAAGAGGCTTCGCGCCTGTAGCAAAGTGGAATTGCAGGAAGTCTTTCGGGATCGTTCTTCCGCTGGCGTTTTCGCCCGCTTCACATATTCCAAGCGCCACATTTGAATTGCTGCCGGGGAAAGAATCGAGAGAAGCGTACCGTCAATCGCTTCGCGATATGCTCGTCCGCCACCACCCTTGCGGCCATAGCGCTTCCGATCGCGCTTCACCTGGATGATATCGCCAACGATCTTGCGCAGCGCGCGAGAATACATAGAAAACGTCGCGGGGTTCACTGCGGTTACGCCGTGCGCTTTCTTAATCCACTCCCCCACTGTGGTAATGCTTTCGGCTGCTTTTTGTGGGCGATACTTCGCAAGCGCGCCTTCAACGCCGAGGGTCAAGAAATCGGCGTAAACACTCGCGGCTTTCCGCGCTGCCGCTTCCGCATTGCCGGTTCCGAGCGAGAAGGCCAAGCGTTTGCCGCGTATCTGCAACCGCATGGAGTAATGCGGGGAGGTATCACCCCGCGCGTTTACTGGCCTAAAGATGCGGGAGCGCCAGTAGCGTGAATCGTTCTTGCCCAATGCCCGCGAAGTCCTGTTTGCCACTCGCTTGCCATTATTTTCGTTCAGTCTTGACCTGTCTTGTTCCGCCATGCGCTCACTGCTCGCATCTATCAACGTGCTTTTTGTCAGGGTGTTGCCGCTCTCTGATGTGTGCATACCAGCATATTGCAGAACACTGCCGAACAAGTCAAACGCTTAATTTGTAATCAGCAGGTCATCGGTTCGAGCCCGATTGCCGGCTCCAATTGTCGTGTGAGGTAATCTCTGCGTCCATCTTTCCGGATGACCGCTCGGCAGAAGACTCCTGGTATTACCGGCTGCCGGGGATTTGCTTCGGAAGCCGTGCCATCCGCCGCCACGACATCCAGCCTTGCGGATCGACCTAATTTCGATGTTGAGTCGTGGGCAGTTCGAGCCGAGGTGGTCGTCCGTCCTTTGGTTCTCGTCAAAACATGAGTTTTAAACATCAGGTTGTGCGCGGGAGCGCCTACATGTCTTTGCGCCTGGCGGCCGGTGCCGGGATTGGCCTCGTCGGCATCACCCTCCTGACGCGATTTATCGGCCCGGCCAACTACGGGATCTTCACCGCCGCTCACGCGATCCTGGTTTATTTCATCACCATGACGGAATGCGGGATCGGGGTTTACCTCATCCGCCTCGACCGCGATTCGCCGGAGGATTTTAACCAGGCGCTGACGCTGCTCGTCTTGTTCAGCGGGGTCGGCATCCTGCTCGGCATACCGGTCGCCTTTCTGCTCGAACACTTTTACGGCCTGCGCGACGTGCGAACGGCGGTCATCGTCATGGTCCTTGGATTGCCCATCGTCCATGCCGTCAAGGTGCCGATGGCAAGGCTGGAGCGCGATCTGGATTACAAACGCGTGGCGGTGATCGAACTGGTCGGGAATCTCGCTTACTACGTGGTCGCACTCCCGCTGGCTTATCGCGGTGCTGGTTTCGCTGCTCCCATCGCCGGGTGGTGGGCCCAGCAGCTTACCCAACTGATCTAGGTGTATCGGACCGATTATCCTGGACTCGGAGTTGTCATGCGACGCGCCGTGCGCTTCCCGGCCGCAGGAGAGTTCGCTTGGCGCCCTCGCATGTGACGCCCGGGAGAGGGAACGAAAGGCCGCGACCGCGCGTTTTCGAGTAAGGCTCCCTAAAGTCCAGGTCGCGAAAGACCGAAACGTATTAAGACTTCGTAATTTCAGTTGGCAGGACATCTTGCAACCGCTTCCCACCAAAGGGTGAGTTATCGTTCGGTGAGTTCAGCGAACCGCGTTTCTGGTGGTAATTGTTCCAGCCGGTTCCACTCATCCGTCATTTCCTGCGGCTCATAGCGGACAAACTCGCCGGTCGCGGTCGAATAAATCGCGGCTCTGGCTTTCTGGCCGGTCGTTTCCTGCACCACCTGAACGTAGGCTGCCAGCTGCGCACGATAGTTGACGCGCAAGGTCTCGATTTCATCCCGCGCGACGCGATTCGTTTTCCAATCGAGGATCAACCACTCACCGGTCGACGAATCGAAGAGCGCGAGATCGATAATCCCCTCCAGCGACCGGTCGCCGCGCATCTTCCAGAAGAACGGCATCTCCGCACGAACCACCGGCGTTCGATTTGTCCAACCGGTCGCGAAATCGGAGAGTCCGCTCACGCGCTCGCGCAAGAGCTGCCACTCGCGCGCGGAGCGCGCCATGTCGGGCGAGGTCGCATGATGGACCGCGAAAACCTCGTCCCATGCCGCGGGTTCGTTCAGCCACGGAACGCGCTGCACGAAATCGTGCCACCAAACACCGTAACGCGTCGCCGGATTGTCGATCCGGGCCGGGCGCAGTTCCGGCTCGATCTCGATCCAAGCCTCGTCGTGGTCGGTGGCGCTCGTCTCTTCTTCCGTCGCGAGTTTGCTCGGAATAACCGTGCGAATAAAACGAGCCGCCTGTTGCCGAGCCTGATCGATCCAGCCGGTGTCGCGGCGGCCAAAATTCTCTCGCGTCTCGGTGCGGGGAGTCACTTTCTGCTGGTGCGCGGTCTGCCTGCACTCCTGGAGCGCTGTCGGCAGGGCGGGCAGGTGCTTCTCGTTAGGCTCCTTCGCGTCCGCGCGCAGCCACTTGATTTGTGAGTCACTGTGGATCGCGCCTTTGGCCTTTGGAAAAAACTGTCGATCAACCGCGAGAACCACGGTGTGCTTCGCGCGAGTCAGAGCGACATAGAGAAGTCGCTCCATTTTCTGGCGCTCCGCCAGTTCCCGGGATCTTTTCAATTCATCCGAATCGGTCTTGTCGAAAACAATCTGGGGCTGTTCCTCCTCGACCGTCTGCACCAGGCTCGGATAACGGGGGGTTGGGCCCCAGACTTTGCGCGTCAGGAACGGCACGATCACCGCCTGCCATTCCGAGCCTTTCGCTTTGTGCGCGGTGATCAACTGGATGGCGTCGGTCTGTGCAGGAAGGGTTTCGCGGGTCGCGCTGTAATTCGTCCGCAGTCCGCGCGCGAAATCGGCCAGCGAATCGCCGCGCGCCTCTGCGGTCCCGGCCACGCTCAGCAATTTTTCGAGATCGGCGACGAGATCAGGAAACACCTCGGCCGGAAGTGAGCGGAGTCGTTCGCGCAGTTGTGTCATCCGCACGATTTCCTGGACGGCGCTAAAGAGCGGCTGGTGGGGAATCGTTAGGCGAACTCGCGCCAGCAGATTGAGCGTGTCGGGAACGGCGCCGCGTTCACTCGTGCGCGTCGCAATTTGGAAACGGTGGCCGTTGCCCTGGGCAAAGCGCGCCAGTTCGTCGTCGGAAAGACCAAAAACTTCCCGGAGCACCCCCACGAGTTCGTAGTTGTCGTTCGGGTCAACCATGACGGCGAGGAGCGCGGTCAGCCAGGCATAGGCCGGGTTGTCGGCCTCAAGGTCGGATTCCGATTGCACTTCCGCCGGCAAGTCGAGCGCGAGCAGGGCCTCGCGCAGCGGGCGCAGCCACGCTTTGCGGGGCGAGAGGATGGCCACTTGTCGCCACGAATCCGCCCGCAATTTTTCCAGGCCGGCCGCGCGCACCCACGCCGCCAGCTCGCGTGCTTCCTGGGCCGCGCGCTGCGATTCCGGCAAATCGAGATCCACTTCACCGTCGAGATCGAGCCTAACGAACTGGCCGGTAAGAATCCCCGGCCGCGCGTTCAGCTCGACGAAGGGAACCTGCCCCTCGTCACGATTGAGAATGGTGGGAAAGACCGCGTTGACGAAATCGAGCTGCGCCCGGTCGAGCCGGAAAGTGACCGAGAAGGTGAGTTCCTCGGCTGCCCCCTCGGTGATGAGCGTTTCGTGCAGTTCACGATAACGGGCGAGATCGGCCGGATCGTGATAGATCGATTGCTGGAAGTCGCCCACCATGCAGAAGTGCCCGGGCCGCGGCGGTCCTTGCAATTCTTCCCGCCAGACTCCGGCGGCTTGCGGCGGCCGCGTGACTTCCAGAAGCAGGCGGAATTGCTGCGGGTTGGTGTCTTGGGCTTCATCCAGAATGACACGATAATTCTTTTCCCGGATGCGCCTGACGATTTCTGGCTGGCGAGTCAGCTCCACCGCCAGCGCGACCTGATCCGCATAGGTGACGACACCGCGTTCGAATCGGAAATCGCGGTAGGCGCGTTGCACCTCGGCGGCGACGCAAAGCGCGCACGCGCTCACCCAATCGCGCAAGGGCCGAAAAGCGTCGTGCCAGAGGGCGGTGAATTCGCGGGCCTGGCTCGAGCGCGGTGGCCAGGGCGCAAACCCATTGTCCTTTCGCCACCGTTCTTCCCAGCTCCGCAACGCATCCTGGTCGTTTGGTATCGTGCGCTTCGACGAGCCCGTCGCCACCACGGCGTAGATCTCCGAAAAATCCGTGTCCGGGCAGGCCGTGCCGGGTTCGACGGCGCTGAATTCGCCCGGCCATTTGCGGGCCATTTCCATCAAGTCCCGCACCTGGACGTGACGCAGGAGGACGCGCCGATTTTCTTCGCCTAACGACTGGCCAACGGTCGTCTGCTGCTGCACAAACTGATTCCAAAGTTCGTCGTCGTCGGTCACCAGCTCGAGGCTGGCGGTGAGCCCGAGATGATGGCCATGCGCCGCCAGCAGCTTCATGCAAAAGCTATGGATCGTTCCGAAGTAGGCGCGGTTAAAGGCCTCGATCACTTCCAGGGAAAGTCCGGCCTCGAGGATGCGCTGGCGGGTGCGCTGTTGCATCTCGTCGGCCGCCCGATTGGTGTAGGTGACGACAACCAGCTGGGGCAAATGTTCGAGAGCCGCATCGCCCCGCGCGATCTCAACGATGCGATCGGTGATGGCGCGCGTCTTGCCCGACCCGGCCGCGGCGATTACCGAAAAATTTCGATCGAGCTCGCGCGCGAAACGTTGCCGCGCGGCCAAATCGGCCGGCTCATTCACGATCCGGTTCCTCCTCCGTTTCGCTGGCCAGCGCCGGGTGGGTGATGGCCCACTTTTCCTTCAGGAGTAGCGGATCGACCGCGAGCGTCGCGAGGGGATAATCGCGTCCAAAACCGAATTGGTTGCGCAAGGGACCGAGCATTCCGAAAACGCCGCTCTCCTGCATGCGCAGCAGTTCCCGCCAGAAATCCTGTTGCGCGAGCGCGTCCTCGAGCCGGAACTGCGATCTCATTTCGCCGGTCGTCGCGAGCAAGGTGAGGTGGGCGGTCTCCGCGCCGAGCGCGTGGGCGGCGAGCGCGTAGAGGGCGAGTTGGACACCGCGGCCCTCGACCAATTGCTTGTGGAATTTCTGCGCGGGCGTTTCATTCTTGCGCACGTCGCGCAGATTGAAACCGCGTTGTCGGCCGGTTTTGTAATCGACAATCCAGAGCTCGGGAAAACCAAGCCCGCTGTTCGCTTTCTCGCCGCAAGCGAGAACGAGATCGATTCGTCCGCGGACGCGCAGGTTCTCGCTCTCACCGAGCGGAATGTTGGTCGGCGAATCGAGCTTCCATTCCGAGGCGAGGCGCGACCACTCCGTCAGGTCAGAAAGCTTCGCCGCCAGCGAATCGGCAATATAAAGAGCATTGCTCCAACCGGAGAACCACCAATCGGGCAAGGGTCGGGTGCAGGTCGCGCAAAGCGCCTCGACCCGGGCGCGAAATTCACGCGCACTTTGCAGAATGCTCGCGCGGATTTCTTTTGTCTCCGGAATGGAAACGAATTCGTTAGTCTCAGGTTGACCGGCGCCTTCTGCCAGCCAGCGATGAACCCATTGACCAGTCGCGATCGCCCAGGCGTTGTCTCCTTCATCATTGGCTTCGACGCCCAAAAAGATCTTCATCCAGACGAGCGCCGGCCATCTCAACGCCTGCTCCCAATCGGTCACGCGGAGCGAAATCGGACGATCCGGCGGCGTGCGGAGCGCGAATTCATACTCGCTCGCGGCGCGCAATTGCCGGCGTGCATCGTAGGCGTAACGCGTCCGCCCGAGGTTGATCGAGTCGATCTTCTGCGCATCAACCGGCGACCAATCCTGCAGCCAGTCGCGCGTCTGTTTTTCGAGCGCTTGCAGGGTCTGTTGCGAAACACCGTCGCCCCGGGCCGCGAAATAAAGACGAGAGAACAACTCGCTCGGGTTGGCGATGCGGCTGGCGGACGATTCGGAGTAAAGGTTCGCCGTCACGCCGATTCCTTGCGTGGTCGATTCAATCAGGTTGCTCAGTTGTCGCCGGCGGATTTGTCGGCGTTCGTTTGCTCCGAGGATGAGCGTGTGATTCTCGCGCACGCTCCATTGGCCTTCCCCCTGGCGGCCACGTCGCACGGCGCGTTGATTCAAGACCCGGTTACGCCGATTGAAATCTTCGATCGCCTCGTCGCGGACGAAACCCGATTCGTCATCCAGCGTTGGCCACGCTTCCTCGTTCAATCCCGCGAAGATGAGATGCGACCAGGTCTGACCCTCGGCTTCCGGATAAGGAAGCAGCTGCACGCGACTGTAGGGATGCGCCCCCCAATCATCACGCTGGAGCGACGGCGCGCCCAGCACTTCGCCTAACCAGCGCAGGTAGAGGTTTTTCGAAAACGATTCACCAACCTGGCCGGACCAGGTCCGGGTGAGGCGATCAACTTCGCTCCAGTGCTGTTTCCAACCGAGCTGGTTAAAGATCTTGTGCGTTTGCGCCAGGAACTCGGAGAGACGAGCGCTCTCGGGAAGAAACTGGATTTTCTCGAGACCGCGCACGAGCGCGGCGTGGCGTTCGGAATCCTTCGGGCGCGCGCAATATTCCCGCAGGAGATCAATGTTGTCGATGAGCACGTCGCCGTAGGCCCGGCGCAAAAGATCCTCCACTTCCGGGATCGAGAGCCGCTCGAAAATTTTGGCGCTGGTCGCGCGCAAGAATTTGAGCAGGACGTTGAGCCGGGGACTCTTCTGCAACTCCAGCCACGCCCGCCAGGCATCATCGTCAAATGCACTCGGGCCGAGGTGCGCGAGGCCATCGTTATGCGCAATCCTGGCCGACTCGAGAAACTTCGCCACGATCCGCGGCAGCGCGCCGGCACGCGGGAAGAGGAGGCCGATGCGTTCGCATTTCGGGTCGTGCAGGAATTTTGCCGTGAGCGCGACGATTGCCCTGGCCTGCTCCGGCGTATCGCGCCCGACGAGGAAATGAATCGCCTCGACCGGATGCGCGGCCCGCGCCGCGATCTCGGATTTCGTTTCCGGCAAGCGGCGCAAGTCCTCCAGGAGCGAAACAGATTCGCACTCCGCTTCGTCGATCGGCTGGGCTGCGCCGAACGTCTCTTCCCAGGTGCCAACCCAGGTCTCATCGAGGTCGCGCGCTTCGTCGCGCGGATCATTCAGGATCACTGTCGCCTCTGTCGAAGCAGTCACGGCGGCTCGGAGCAACGACCAGAGCGGCCAGTGCGCGCCATTAAACCCTGTCACGAGCAAACTGCTGAAGATCGGCGGGGATTTCGCCGCCGCGGTGAGCGCGGCGCGATCCGCTTCGTGCACAAATTCAAATCCGCAATCGTGGGCAATCTTCTCGAAGTTTTGGGCGACCTCGCGCAACGCAGGCTCATCGAGCTTTTCCCGATTCCAACCGGCCGCGTAAAGTTGATCGATCGAGCGCAGGAAGTGGTCGGGATCGCGCGCGATAGATTTTGCGATGAGTTCGGCCTCCTTCGCAGCCAACCTCTCCGCGGAGATCGCCAGCAGGAGCCGAAGATGCTCGCGCAATGGGATCTTCCGGTTCCCCGGCAGCAGGCTTTCACGCAACTGTGCCGGGGAAAGGAATTTCAACCCGAGGACGGAAATGCCCTGCGCGAGAAGTTTGCTCCGCAGGAGATAGGCCAGGCTGCGGGATGGGGTCACGACTGCACTTGGAGCGGACGTCAAGGGCGACCGCGCGACGGATTCAAGCCAAGGCAGAAGCACGTTTTCCCACGCGCCCAGAAAGGCTGCTCCCAGGTGGAGAACGACACGCCGTTCTTCCCCTAACGAATCGAGGCCTTTGCCCTTTTTGCTCACCCCGGCACCATATCACAAGCCGGGGAAATCGAATCCGCTTGCGGCCGACCCAAGGCTCTTCTTTCATCAATTCGAGAGAGAAGAATGCAGAGCAAAGACGAAATCCGAATCGAGGAACTGGAACTGATGACACATGTCGGTGTTCCCGACGAAGAACGCGCCCAGCCGCAACGGCTGACGGTTTCGCTCACTCTGCAACCGCGCACTCACTTCGGTGATCTCGGCGACGATCTGGTACGAACGATCGATTACGCCGCCGTCTGCGAAACGGTGCGGAGCTTTGTCGTGGGCCGTCGCGACAAGCTGATCGAGACGCTGGCGCACGAGATGGCGGAGCATTTGTTGCGCAGCTTCGCGCTCGCCCGGGTGGAACTGGAACTGCGCAAATTCATTCTGCCGGAGACGCGTTACGTCGCGGTGCGAATTGTTCGCGAGCTCTAAGGCGTAGCGATGGAATTTCCGGGGAGCGGTCACCGCGGCGACCCCCTTCGGCGCCTCGCCGAACGGACGAAGGTTCGCACTGGCGTTCCAAGCTCGTCAGCCCGCTCTGGGTTCGCGGCGAGGCGCCGCGAAGGGCACGCGAGGCGCGCGCGGATCACGCGCGAGTTGTAGACGCTTCGCTCTCTCCGAGCCCGCTTCCTGCCCGTAAGGCATCCAGGCCGGAGGGTATGCTCTTCCGAGCCGGAGGCTGCGAAGCGCGGGAGGAAATGTTGCTCGGTCTGAACGCTAACACGCAGACCCGCGCCTCCCAGAGGGAGGCGTCTACAGAGATTCGCTTTTCGCGACGCCGTCCATAACTTCCCCGCGTGCAAAAGAGCAACCTCGTGCGCGACGGAGACGGCTGGGAAACCGTCGGCAGCGAAACCCATTTCGCCAACCCGCATCTCTCCGTCGCGATCGATGAGGTGCGCACGCCGACGCAGCCGACGCCGAGAAAATGGGCGGTGGCGCATCGCAAGCCCGCCGTGGTCATCGCGCCGCTCACGCGCGAAGGAAAATTTGTTCTCATCCGCGAAGAGCGCATTCCGATCCGGGCGGCCATCTGGTCGCTGCCGGCCGGCCAGATCGACGAATCGCTCGAGCCGGATGAAGAGGCGGTGCGCGAGGTCGCGCGGCGGGAAATGCTCGAAGAGACCGGCTACGAACTGGAGCCGGGGGCGGAATTGATTCCGTTAGGCCACTATTTCACCTCGCCCGGCTTTACCGATGAACTCTGTTACTTTTTTCTCGCGCGCCCGGTGCAAAAAAGCGCCGGCGGCGCGCAGCATGACGCCACCGAGGCGATCGTCGATTGCCGCGAGTTCAGCGCCGACGTCGTACGGCAGATGATTGCCGACAACCAAATCCGCGACGCCAACACCCTCAGCATCTGGGCCCGGCTGGTGGCGCGCGGCGAGATTTTTCCCTGACCATGAAGCTGCGCGACATTTTCGCCTTTCGCGATCCGCCCGAGAGCGAGACTTCCAAGCCGTTCCTCGAGCACCTCGAGGATCTGCGCTGGACGATCGTGAAGATGGCGATCGTGCTGATCGTTGCGATGTTCGGCTGTTTCGCCTTCCGCCAGCGCCTCGTCGTCATCCTGCAAAGGCCACTCAACGAAGTGGGTACTCAGATTGGCACGTTGCGCGCGCTCGGCATCACCGACTCGATCACGATTTCGTTTCACCTCGCGTTCTACGCCGGGATCGTCATTTCGTTTCCCTTCCTCCTCTATTTCCTCGCCCAGTTTGTCCTGCCCGCGCTGACCGCGATCGAAAAGCGGTTCATGTTTCCGGCCATTTTCGTCAGCTTTGCGCTCTTCCTCGTCGGCGTGGCCACCTGCTACTTCTGGCTGCTTCCGAAAACGATTCTCTTTTTCTTCCACGACACGCAATCGATGGGTTGGACGCCGACGTGGACGGTGCAGGATTATTACTCCTTTGTAACGCGTTTCGTCCTGGGCTTTGGCCTCGCCTTCGAATTGCCCGTTGTCGTCCTGGCGCTGGTCAAATTCGGCCTCATCACGTACCAGTTCATGGCCCGCACCCGGCCTTACGCCATCGTGCTGATCTTCATCCTCGCGGCCATCATCACCCCGACGCCCGACGTCCTGACTCTGATCGCGCTGAGTCTCCCAATGTGCCTGCTTTACGAGAGCTGCATCTGGATCGCGTGGTTCATGCAACGCAGGAGTGCCCGCGCCGATTCCGCCTGACGCATGGAGACGGCCGCAACTTACGAGCTGGTCTTTCGCATCTTTGCCTTCGTCCTTGGCGCGGCGATTGGGTCGTTTCTCAACGTCTGCATTTACCGGCTGCCGCGGGACCTTTCGGTGAACGAGCCGCGCCGCTCGTTTTGTCCGAGCTGCAAGAACCCGATCCCGTGGCACCAGAATCTTCCGTTGCTGAGCTGGCTCCTGTTGCGCGGGAAATGCGCGAATTGCGGAAGCAGGATTGCGTTTCGCTATTTCGCGGTCGAGCTCCTGACGGCGCTGCTTTTTCTCGCCGTCTGGCTCGCTTTCCCCTGGCCGATCGCGCTCGTTTACTGGGTCTTCGTTTCGCTCCTGATCGCCGCGACCTTCATCGATTTCGAGCATTTCATCATTCCGGATGAAATCACGATCGGCGGCACCGTCGCCGGTGTGCTGGCCTCTCTCGCCGTGCCGGCGCTCATGGAACAAGAGTTCCGGTTATTGGCCGGCGCCTGGTCGTTAGGCGCAGCCGCGCTCGGCTACGGCCTGCTCTGGATCGTGCTCGAATCCGGGAAAAAAGCGTTCGGCAAAAAGCGGATCCGGCTCGAGGCACCGACACCGTTTAGCTGGGTCCGCAACGGCGACGACGCCGAGTTCATCGTCGGCGAAGAGCGCGGAATGTGGAGCGACCATTTTTCTCGCGAAAGCGACCTGATGCTCCTGCATTGCAGCGAAGCGCATGTCGACGCGCGGCATTTCGAGGAGACGACTTTGCAACTGCACTACAATCGCGTCACGATCGCCGAGGATTCGTTTGCCCTCGACCAGGTCGACCGAATCACCGGCGTCGTTCGCGAATTGCAAATCCCGCGCGAAGCGATGGGCCGGGGCGATCTGAAATTCCTCGCCGCGATCGGCGCCTTTCTCGGCTGGCGCGCCGTCCTCTGTAGCATTTTTGCCGGCTCTTTGGTCGGTTCGCTCGTTGGCCTGACGAGCATGTTGCTCGGCCGGCGCGAGTGGTCCGCAAAAATTCCCTTTGGCCCCTATCTTGCCCTGGGTGCGCTGGTTTGGATGTTTTTTGGAGCGCGCCTCGTGACCTGGTATGCCGGGCTGCTTTCGCCCTAGCTACCGGTCCAGCCTACTTCGCTTTCTCTACGTCCTTCTGCGCAGGAGTATCAGGCCTTGAGGCGAATTGCGCCGGATATCGACAACAAAACAGCCGGGCCCCTCGCGAGACCCGGCTGTGAATTGATTGTGGTGGATCGTCGCCCTACGGAGTCGGCGCGGGAGTCTCAGCCGGCACGGCCCCGCCGGTCGTCGTATCCATGGCGTTGCCAGCCGCGTCCTTGACCTTGTCCACCGCGTTATCAGCAGCGTCCTTCGTCGTGTCGGCTGCATTCTCGGTCGCATCCTTGGCTTTCTCCGCCATGTTATCGACGGCAGCAGCCGCAGCGGGCGCGGCTTCTTTCGCCGCATCCTTGGCCTCATCGATTTTCTTGTCGGCCTCGGCCTTGGCCGCTTCGGTCTTGGCTTCTACGGTTTCTTTGGCCTTATCGGCCTTTTCCTGGATGGCTTCGGTGGTCTTGTTGTTGCAGGCGGCGAGCGCGAACGCGACTGCGGCGGTGGCCAGAACGGCCAATGAAGTGATGCGTTTCATAGTTTGGTTTATTGATTTCAAAGGTTGAGTTGGGTTCGCGCCGGGGAATAAACCACCGGCGTGAAGTCGCAGTGTCGATGCTTTGGCGCCGAGAAGTCAACGTTTTCTCCAACATTCTTGCAATCAGAGGCTTCGCGCCCCAGCCAATTCGTTTTCCTGGCCAAACGACGAGGCAAAAGCCGAGCTCCAAAACAAAACAGCCGGGCCTCTTGCGAGACCCGGCTGTGGTTGATTGTTTCGGAGGGCCATGCTTTCGCATGGCCTGGACGCGCGGGAGCGCGTCCGTCCAGGTTAGTAGTCCATACCGCCCATGCCGCCCATTCCACCCATGCCACCGCCACCAGGCATTCCGCCACCGCCCTTATCCTTCTCAGGAGCTTCGGTGATGATGGCTTCGGTGGTGAGGAGGAGACCGCTGATCGACGCCGCGTTTTGCAACGCGCTGCGAGTCACTTTGGTCGGATCGACGACGCCGGCCTTGACCAGGTCTTCGTATTTCTGGGTCGCGACGTTGTAACCTTCGTTACCTTTACGCGCCTTCACTTCCTGCACGATGAGCGCGCCTTCCTGGCCCGCGTTATCGGCGAGTGTGCGGAGAGGCTCTTCAATCGCGCGGCGGATGATCGCCATGCCGACCGCTTCGTCGCCTTCGAGCTTGAGGCTGTCGAGCGCTTTCTGTGCGCGGATGAATGCGACACCGCCGCCAGGCACGATGCCTTCTTCGACCGCGGCGCGAGTCGCATGCAATGCGTCTTCCACGCGCGCTTTCTTTTCCTTCATCTCGGTTTCAGTCGCGGCGCCGACGTTGATGACAGCGACACCACCGGCGAGTTTCGCGAGACGCTCCTGGAGCTTCTCCCGATCGTAATCCGATGTGGTCTCTTCGATCTGACGACGGATTTGCGAAACGCGGCCCTGGATGTCGGCCTGTTTGCCTTCGCCTTCCACAATCGTGGTGTTCTCCTTGTCAATAGTGACGCGCTTGGTGCGCCCTAAGTCCTCGAGCTTTACGTTCTCGAGTTTGATACCGAGGTCTTCGGTGATGCATTGACCGCCCGTGAGGACGGCGAGATCTTCCAGCATCGCCTTACGACGATCGCCGA
Organism: Chthoniobacterales bacterium; assembly: GCA_039923575.1. GTDB lineage: Bacteria > Verrucomicrobiota > Verrucomicrobiia > Chthoniobacterales > UBA10450 > Palsa-1392. The sequence continues at coordinate 175 of JBDTCM010000108.1, read as the reverse complement.
AGCCCGGGGCTTTCACCGCCGCCACCTGCAAGGTGCCGCGGAGTTTGTTCACGACGAGGGTCGCGAGCGCTTCGCCTTCCACGTCTTCCGCAATGATGAGGAGCGGACGACCAGCTTTCGCCACTTTCTCGAGCAGCGGGAGCATGTCCTTCAAGCTCGAGATTTTCTTCTCGTG
>JBDTCM010000107.1:0-7112 GCA_039923575.1 Chthoniobacterales bacterium | reverse complement strand
TTCGCTCAATCGCTTTTCTGGTCGCCAGCGCGGGGTGCGCCGCCCTTTCGCTCGGCGGCGCGAGCGCACTCGCCCAAGGCCTGCCGCCGCCCGAGCCGCCCCCGCGCGCGCCCACCCCTTCGATCGTCTACCGCGCGCATGATCCAGCCGCGATCCATGATTATCGCACCAATCCTGAGATCGTCAGGCAAATGGTCAACCAGCTCGTCTGCGCGGTCACGCGCCAGCCGGATGTGGCGAGCGCCTGGCGTTCGCTGATTTCGCCTAACGACAAGGTTGGGATCAAGATTTCCGCCGCCGGAGGCGAACTTTTCACGACCCATCGCGACATCGTTAACGCCATCGTCAGCGGTCTCGTCGCGGCCGGTCATTCGCAGGCCAGCATCATCGTCTGGGACAAATCGCTCGGCGGCATCAAGGAAGCCGGCTACACCAGCGGCGAAGGCTACCAGTTGAAATCCATCCCGCCGCGCGACGGCTACGACCCCAAGGCGACCATTTCCGCGCCCTATCTCGGCAACCTCATCTGGGGCGATTTCGAATACCTCGGCAGTCGCGGCCAGTCCCCGCTCCTGAGCGACACCGAGAACACGAGCAGCGTCAGTCACCTCGCCAATATCGTCGCCCACGAGGTGACCAAGATTATTAATGTGCCCGTCCTGAGCAACAGCGAGCGCAACGGCATCGCCGGCTGTCTTTACAACGTCACCATCCCCAACATTGATAACTGGCGGCGTTTCAGCGCGCCGCCCGACTTTGGCGCTTCCGGCATTCCCGAGATTTACTCCGATCCACACATTGGAAAAAAAGTCGTCATCAACCTGATGGACGGCCTGCTCGCGCAATATGCGGGCGGTCCGCAATCACAGCCGAACTACGCCTTCCCTTTCGCGACCCTCTACGCGAGCAAGGATCCGGTCGCGATCGACGCGATCGCGCTGCGGCAGCTCGAAGAGTGGCGCAAGAAACGGAAGCTGCCCGCGATCCAGCAACTCGGGGCGCACGTCACGGTGGCGGAGCAATACGGTCTCGGGAACGCCAACCTTTCCCGGACCGAGATCCGCGACGTCGGCCGGTGAAAGCGATTCTTAAATCGGTTTCGCGATCGTTCTATTTGTCGATCAAGTTTCTGCCGCGCCCGCTGCGCGAACCAGTCAGCCTGGCCTATCTGCTGGCGCGCGCGACCGACACAATCGCGGACACCGCGCCCATTCCGGCTGCGACTCGCCTGACGACGCTGCTTGCTTTCGCGCGCGTCATCGCCGGCGCAGCGGACTTCGATACCGTCGCAGAGCCGTTGCGCGCTTTCGCGGGACAACAGAGCGATCCCCACGAGCGCGCTTTGATCGAGAACGTGCGCGGCTGCATCGCGTGGCTGGAGCAACTGGAACCGGCCGATCGCGACGATATTCGAGCGGTCTTGAAGACGATCGTGACGGGACAGCAACTCGATCTGACGCGCTTCGGCGATCCGGTAGCGTTCACCTCCCTGCAAACCGCGGCGGAACTGGATGAATACACTTATCTGGTTGCCGGCTGCGTGGGGGAATTCTGGACCAAACTCGGCGTCCGCAAAGCGCCGCCGTTTGCGACTCTTGCGCCTAACGAGATGACAAAGCTCGGGGTCACCTACGGACGAGGCCTGCAATTGATCAATGTCCTGCGCGACCGCGGCGCCGATCGCCAGGCCGGGCGCTCCTATCTGCCCGCGCAGGAGCTGGCGACCAGGCCAGAGGCCGAAGTTTTCGCAGACTGGCTGAACGCGGCCGAAGCGAAGATCGGCGCCGGCATTGACTACTGTTCTGCCCTAACGAGTTGGCGGACACGTTTCGCGACCGCGCTGCCGGCGCTGATTGGCGCGCGCACGATTGCTCTGCTCCGCGCGGCCGAGAGCGGCGCGGGAAAAATCAAAGTGCCGCGCAAGATGGTGCGTCGGATTTTGCTCGCCGCGCTGCCGGCAGCGGCTTCGCCGAGCGCATTGCGTGCGCTCTTTCAGCGTTTGCTCGCGCCGTAACACAGGCTTGCAGCCTGTCAGGTTATGCGTTTCTGGGCGGCGATCCGGAAAAGGCCAGCGGCCAATTGCGCCTGGAAAATAACGCCGCGGCGACGGTGCAGAGACTGCCGCTCTCCGCCGAGGTGCGAGCGCGCCTCGCGGAATTCTTCGCCGAGGAATTAAGAGCGTGCGCCGCGGAACTGGGCGGACCCGCGAGGGAATGGCCGTCGCGCTACCTTTAAGAATCGGGTCGGTTCGTTTTCGCTGACGGACTTTTTCTTAGCCGAACGTCGATTCGCGTTGACCTCCGCAGCCAGGGATGCAACGGGAACGATCTTACCTGAACCATGGAAATACGGCTTCTTCTTGTCCCTTACGACTCCGGCCAGCGAAATGCGCGCATGGGCGCCGGCCCGGAGCACCTGCGCGCAGCGGGCCTCCCCGAAAGTCTCGCCGCCAGTGGACACGAAGTCGATACGCAGGTGATTGAGCCCGCTTCGATGAAATGGCAGGCCGAAGTCCAAACCAGTTTCGAGTTGATGCGCGCGGTCGCGGATGGAGTGCGCAAGGCCCGCGCCGAGGGTCGGTTCCCGATTGTGCTCTCGGGCAATTGCCTCTCCGCAGTCGGCGTGATCGCCGGCCTTGGTCCGCAGACCGGTGTTTTGTGGATCGACGCCCACGGTGATTTCAACACGCCGCAGACCACCATGAGCGGTTTTCTCGACGGGATGACGCTGGCGACGACGACCGGGCGTTGCTGGTCGGAATTGGCGCAAAGCATCGAAGGGTTCGAGCCGGTCCCGGATCAAGCGGTGGTCATGTTCGGCACGCGCGACCTCGACCCGGGCGAAGGACCGGCCCTCGCCCGCACAGAGATCGTTAGGCTGGCTGCGGGCGCGGCCCTCGCTGAAATCGATCCGGCTCTCGATAAAATCGCCGGGACGATCGACAAGTTTTACATCCATCTCGACATGGACGCGCTCGATCCGAGCGAAGGACGCGCCAATGGCTTTGCCGCGCGCGGCGGATTTACGAACGAGAGTCTGCAAGTGCTGCTCGGCGCCATCGCCGGGAAACTGCCGGTGCAGGCGCTGACGGTGGCGAGTTACGATCCGGCCTTCGACACCACGGGCAGCGTCTGCGCCGCGGCTCTCAAAGGAGTGGCCACTGTCATGGCCGGCCTGCAGGCCCTGTAGACGCCTCCCTCTGGGAGGCGCGGGTCTGCGCATGGCAGGTTTTGGTCCGGAGTGCGATCGGCGCCCATACCCGCGCTTCGCAGAGCGAAGCGTCTACAGGGTCTCGCGCGTCACCTCGGCCGGCGCTTTGTCTTCGCGCATGCCGAGGTAGACCGGCGCCCGCAGTTTCCCATCGCGCGTCCACTCCGCGAATTTGACCTGGCAAACGAAGACTGGGTTGATCCAGTTCATCTTCGGCATCATTCCCGGCGTGATTCCCTGTGACCATTGCCCAGCATGTCCGCCATTCGGACGGACTCGTCCGGTGGCGAGCGTCGAGGGCAGATTGGCGAAAGGGCAATCTTTTCTCGCTTCGCCCTGAAACTTTTTGTGCAACGTGGCGAGTGTCTTGGTGGTGAAACCCGTTCCGACCTTGCCCGCGAAAAGCAGCCGCTTCTTCTCGTAGTAGCCGACAAGTAACGCACCGAAATGTTTGCGCGCGCCCGCCGGCGGCGTGTATCCACCGATCACGAATTCCTGTTCGCTGACGCACTTGAGCTTGATCCATGCGCCGCTCCGGCGGCCCGCTTCGTAGCGCGATTGCGCCTGCTTGCCGATGATCCCTTCGAGCCCGCGCCGCTGCACCTCGCGCAGAAGCGCTTTGGCGTCGTCACCGAGTTCGCCGGAGTAGCGGATCGGATCGCCCGCCCCGGCGCAAAGCTGGCGGAGTGTTTCCTTGCGGATCGTCAGGGGAAGTCCGGTCAGATTTTTTCCCGCCAACTGCAGGAGATCAAAAACGTAATAGTAAAGCGGCGACGCCTGGCCTTCCATTTCGCGAGACTGCAGCAACTGAAAAGACGACCGGCCTTCATCATCAAGTGCGACCACTTCGCCGTCGATCACGCATTCCGCACAGGGCAGCTTCGCCACCGCGGTCGCAACCTCTTCGAATTTTTTCGTCAGGTCATTTTCATTGCGCGAAATCAATTTCACCTTCGCGCCCTCCTTGATCGCCTGCGCGCGAATGCCATCGAACTTCAGCTCGTAGATCCAATCCCCGCTGACCGGCGTCAATTCGACCAGCTTCGGTTTCATCGCCGCGATGAAACGCGGCTTCGCGGACGGGAGTGAGTCAGCCGGCGCGGGTCCGCCGTTTTTTACCTTTGCCGCGCGCGGAACTTTTTTTTTATCGCCGCTGGTCTTGCGCGCGACGGCTTTGCGGATGCGGTCGCGCAGCGTTCCCTGCGCACTCGAATCATCGGTGCGATGCGATTGCCACTCCGCGTCGCGATCCTTCGCGATCTGTTTCATGGTCCGGCCGGTTTTAGCCGATTCGTCGTCGCGTTTTTTCGAGACCGGCTTGACGTCGGCGTCGCTTTTCAAAAGGAGCCACTGGTTCTTGCCGCCCTGGCTGCGGGTGCGGATCAACGCCCAGTCGCCCTTTAGTTTTTTCCCTTCCAGCACCATGTGGAGCCGGCCCTCCTTGAGCGCCTCGTGCGGTTTCTCGCCGTGCACATAATAGGTTCCGCGGTCCCACACCATCACCGTCCCGCCGCCATAGCTGCCCGCCGGGATAATGCCTTCGAAGTCTTCGTACTCGATCGGGTGATCCTCGACTTCGACCGCGAGATGCTTTTCGCCGCGCTTCCACGGCAGACCCTTTGGAACGGCCCACGATTTCAAAACGCCGTCCATCTCCAGCCGGAAGTCGTAGTGCAACCGGCTCGCGTCGTGTTTTTGAATGACGAAGCGGGAGGCGCCCGCGACCCGCTTGGGACGCGGCTTTTTTTGTGACCCGCTCGGTTCGGCGGTGACGGAAAAGTTTCGTTTCCGCTGGTATTCGGTCAGCCCCATCTCCGCTACGTTCCACCCCAAAACTAAAAACGCCACCGCGATCGGGCGTGTTGTAGCCGGGATCGGTGATCCCGGTCGCGCTTGCGGCGAGAGCCGCGAACCGATAATCCCGGTCGCCCGCGCGTGTCTTCATTTTGCGCTCGCGGAACAGACGCAAGGCAGGAAACGGTTGACGGAGCGCGGCGCATTTCGTACGAGAGCGGGATGAAAATACTGGTTCCTTCCATTGCCCTCGCGCTGTGTCTTCTGCCCCAATCCGCCCAGCCGGCAGGTTCCGGCTACCGAGTCGAAGTAAAGTGTGAGCAAAAGCGCGTCGATGTGAAGGCAACCGGGCAGAGGGACAAAGAAACAGCGGAGGAGAAATGGGCCTAACGGGTCACGATCGTCAACCGCTCTTTCAAGGAGGTTCCCGACCTCCGGGTGGAGTATCTGGTTTTTTCCAAACACGAGAAGTTCGGCTCCGTAAAGGGTGAAATCGTGCCGAAACGCGCCTCCGGAAACAAAGCGCTTGGGGCCCTGGCGAACAACGGTACGGCCCCGTTCGAGACCGATCCAGTGACGCTGAAACAGTCGCGTTTGAAGGGCGGCTGGACCTACAACAGTGGGGCCAAGCGGCACGCCAAGGACGAACTCACGGGTCTCTGGTTGCGCATCTATTCCGGGAACGAATTGATCGACGAATTCGCGCAGCCCGCCTCGCTCAAGACCCAGGAAAAATGGGAAGGCTGATCGGGCGACGGGCCGACTGGCATCGTGTTTTTTCCCGCCGCTCGGCTCGGTCGTGACGGAAAGAATCCGCTTCCGCTCATTCGCTCAAGCCCATACAGAACCTTCCCATCCCCAAAGCAAAAACGCCGCCGCGATCACGCGGATCGCGGTGCGCTGATTGCCTGGGAGCGGAGAATTGCCTGACGACTAACGACGACTACGGGCGGAGGCCAGTTCCCCTTCGTCTTCCGCATCTTCATTGACTAAGCCTTCCGCGATTTCGGTCAGCGTTTTGTCCGCCGCGCCTTCTTCGTCGAGCGTCTCTTGGAGCGTTTCCTGGGCATCATCCTCGCCGAGGACCGACGCGAAGGTGCGCACCACGCCGTAACCGGCCATCTCGTAATGCTCGACCCGCTGTGCGGCCGCGATCAGGCCGGCGTCGATGACCGACGCGGGGCCGTCTTCTGCCATCATCTCGGAGCCTTCCTCGACCAGGCCCTTCATCGCCTTGCAGGTTTTGCCGGACGGCTTCTTGCCGAGCTTGGCGAAAATTTCTTCGAGTCGCTCGACGTGCGTCCGGGTTTCTTCCAGGTGGCTCTCGAACGCCTTTTTCAACTCGGGGGTGGTGGCCTTTTTCGCCATTTTCGGCAGGGCCTTGAGGAGTTGATTTTCGGCGTTGTAAAGATCGCGCATCTCTTCAATCCATAACGTGCGGAGTGAATCTAATTTCATAATTTTGTTTTCCTTTGGGTTGATTTTCCTCAGGCCGGCCTGCGGCCAAACCTGGCCGATAATTTCCAAGGGGTTAATTACCGTGCACAGGTAAGAACGGATGACGACGCACGGCTGCGCGTGTCCATTTTTCGCCAGGAAAATCGAAAGATGCGCCCCTGTTTGCTCCGCGGAAATGGCGCGAGTTCATGACTGCAAGAGACCCAACGACTTGGAGCCGACGAAGCCGTCGGGAAAGCGCAACCTCAGTCCCAATATTCCACCATCACATTTTCGCCGGCGGCGAATTTGCTCCCGGGCGCGGCGCGCAAGAGCGCGTTCGCGCGGCTCAGACCAAAGAGCGCGTGCGATTCCTGGCGCCCGAGCACGCTGAAAACTCCGTCGTGCACGCGACCGCGCAGATAATGCGGCCGATCGCCCTCATTCATCACGGCCGCTGCGAGTTGCGCCGCCACCGCGGGCAATCCCCAATGCTCTTCCGCCGCGCCGCTCATTTTCATCAGTGCCGGCCTAACGAACTTCAGAAACGTCACGAAGGCCGAGACCGGATTGCCCGGTAAACCGAAAATGCAGCACGGTCCCGCCGTGCCGAAGAGAAATGGTTTTCCCGGTTTGATCGACACCCGCCAGAGATCGATCTCCGCGCCGAG
>JBDTCM010000106.1:0-9265 GCA_039923575.1 Chthoniobacterales bacterium | reverse complement strand
ACACTTCGCAGACCGGCGTGCTCCTCTTGGCGGCCCGGCTCATCCCGGTCGCGGGCGTCTTCCAAGTCTTCGACGGGTTGCAGGTGGTGGCGGGCGGTATCTTGCGCGGCGCGGGCGATACCCGGGTGCCGATGCTGATCAATATCATGGGCTTCTGGGTGGTGATGATGCCGCTCTGTTATTTTTTCGGGTTTCGGACTTCGTTAGGCGCAGTCGGGCTCTGGTGGGGCCTGGTCGCGGGTCTTGGGGCGGTCGCCATTCTCCTCCTGTTCCGCGTGCGGCGCCGCTTCGGGATGGATTTGCAGCGGGTGATTCTCGACGAGGAACGCAGCTAGAGCGATCTCGCAATCCAATGACGACGATGGAGGGACGACCTCCGTGTCGTCCGCGTTTCTCCAGCAAACTCGGACGGGACGGAGCCCGTCCCTCCAGTCCGGCTTGCTCAGATGGCTCGCCTCCTAACGAAAACCTGCTTCGCCTTCGCGGTGCAGCTTCGGGCCCTTCGCGACGAGCTTCTCGCGCGCCTGGTCGGGCGGGATGTTGGGACAACTGTCGATCCACTGCAGCCCCGCCGTCGCGGCCCAGCGGACGGCGTTGCGCAGCACTTGCCTGACGGCTGGATTGAAATAGATCGGATAGGTTTCGTGTCCCGGACGGAAGTAGAAAATTTTGCCGTTGCCGCGTTTCCAAGTGCAACCGCTGCGGAAGACTTCACCCCCTTCAAACCAGGAAAGAAAAACGATCTCGTCCGGCGCTGGGATGGCGAAGGGTTCGCCGTACATTTCCGAATTCTCGAGTTCGATAAAGCGATCAATCCCGCGCGCGATCGAGTGACCGGGATTGCAAACCCAGAGCCGCTCGCGCTCGCCCGCTTCGCGCCAAGTTAGCGAACAGCTCGTGCCCATCAGACGTTTGAACACTTTCGAGTAATGCGCGGAATGGAGCGCGATAAAGCCCATCCCTTCCCAGATGCGGCCAAGGACGCGCTCCACGACGGCCTCCTCGACTTTCCCGTGGGCGGCGTGGCCCCACCAAAGCAGCACATCAGTTTCGGCCAGTCGGCTTGTCGTTAGGCCATGTTCTGCCTCCTGCAAGGTGGCTGTCCCGACCTGGAGCGAGCCGTCTTCTCGCAGACCTTCGGCGATGCAGTTGTGCATACCATCCGGGTAGACTTGCGTGACGATCGGATTTTCGCGCTCGTGCACGTTCTCGCCCCAGACAGTGACTCGGATCGGATCAGGCATGCTTGAGGAAAGGATGAATCAGGAGAGCAGGCCGTAACGCTGCGCGCAAGCGCGAGGCCGGGCTTTCCAAGCAGGAAATTGGAATCGCGCCGGGCAAATTCGCAGACTTGTTTTCCAGCAGTGGGCCCATCAGTATCGCCGATCTCGCCGAATGAAATTCGTGTTGCTCATTTTTCTCGCGCTGGTCGCCGGCGTGCGCGCCCAAACACCCTCGCCAACGGGCTCGCCCACCCCGACCCCGAGCGCGCTCCTGCCGATCTGGCGTTGCGAATTGCCCGGCGGAACGTACGAGGTCGCGCTCCGCGCCATCGTTTCCGTGAGCATTCATGAATACGTCGTCGACGGCGTGGCGCGGGTGAATGAAGTGAATGTCGATACCCAGGGCAACATGGCGGCGCGGTTTTATTATCTCGAGCCGACGGGGGCCAAGTCCCCGTTAGGCGTAGGACAATCGGCCATCGACCGAATCAGTGACCTGGCCAGGGAAGCCGGGCAACGCGTCGGCGCGGACCAGGTCTAGCAACGCGTTGTGAAAAGTTATCCGACGACCACGCACGCGCACACGATCGAGTATCGGGTCGAGAGCGACGACCAACTCAAGCAAATCTTCACCAGCGCGCAGGGAGCTTTTGAGTCGGGCAAGAGCACAATCTTCACTCCGCCGAGTCAGTGAGGAATCAGATCGAGCAGCTTCTTCGCTGCGTCGCGCAGAGTGTCCCCGGAATTCTCCAATAGCTCACCCGCGGCCGCAGCGAGGCGTTTGGTCAGGTCTTCGTGCGGATGCGCGACGGGGCCGGTCACGTGCACCGGCGTCCAGTAATAACCGTCGTGCGCGACGGTGAAGACCCGTCCTTTCGAACCGGGCAACCATTGCAAACTGGCTGCGGTCACGCCCACTTGAAACACGCCATCGATCTTGTGGTTCGCGATTTTGCAGCTGCCCTCGACCCGCATCAGACCTTCCGATTCCACGAGAAGATTTTGCACCGGCGTTAGGCCGGCGGTGTTCGTGAAGGAGAGCGAGCCGCGGGTCAAGGTCACGCGGCGAAACTGCTCGGTGCGCGTGAAGCTCGCGATTTGATCGAGCAGCGGCAAGGCTTCGAGCTGGCCGTCGACGAGTCGCAAATCCCCTTCGATGCTCAAGTCGCCGCCTGGCAGCGGGGCGTGGACCTTGGCCGTGCCGGCGAGTTGCCGTGCAAGCGCGCGCGCCAGTCAGGCGGAAGCAGCGGGGCGATGTCGACGCGATCGAGTTGTGCCTGCAAATCCGCCGCCCGATCGAAATCGACTTCGCCGGCCACGTTGATGCGGCCGTCACCGGCGCGGAGGGCGCTTTCGGTCACGAAAAGTGAGTCGCCGGTGTAACGCAGTTTGGCCGACTCGATAACGAGATCTGGCCAGCCGGTTTGCGTCAGCCTGCCGCTCGTGGCGTCAATCAACCACGCGCCCTGGATGGGAGTCAGCGTAAAGGCGCTCTTCGTAATGCTGCCGGCGGTGGCCTCGCTGCTTCCCCAACGCCACGAAGATTGCGCCACGTCGGCTTTGCGCAGATCGAGTTTCCAGAAACTTTCCTTCTTCTTCGGACGCGATCCGGGCTGGGTCGGCGGGGATTTTTTCAGCGCGGAGTGATCGGCGAATCGGAGATCGAGATTTTCGATATGCATCTCGTCGATTTCCCAGCGTCGATCGAGCAACCCGCGCCAGTTCACGACGGCGCGAATTTGATCGGCGCGCAGATCCGATAAAAATGCCTGCCCATTTGCCTTCGCGACAAAACCATCCGAATAAAAAGTGCCGTCGGTGAAATGGAGCGGCATGAAAGTGCCGTCGGCCTTCAGTTCGCGCCCGACTGCGGCCGTAATCTGGCTGCGAAAGCGTCCGCTCGAGAGATACCAGCCAGCGCCGATCCGTGCGGCCAGGGCCGCGAGGACAATCAGGCCGAGCAGGGAAAAAACGCTCCTGGCCGCGCGTCGCTGAAAATTCGTCATGGCGCCTCGCAATGCTAACGCAGATGCGCCACGATCCAACCGTCATGCTCGAATTGCGCGAGGTTAACGTGGTGTCGAGGCGAGCGGAGGAGGAGACGCGGCTCCTGGCATCGATCGACGCGCATTTCGCGCCGGGGCAACTTCACGCCGTCGTCGGGCCGTCAGGCTGCGGCAAGAGCACGCTCCTCAAAGTCATTGCCGGAGTGTGTCAGCCTAACGAGGGCAGCGTGCACTGGGAGGGACGCGACCTCGATGTGCACGATCTCGGGCCGCATGAAATCGGCTACGTCCCGCAATTTGGGATCGCTTTCGATTTGCTGACCGTCGGCGAGAGCATCGAGACGGCGTTGCGCTTGCGCGTCGGCGGGTTGAGCGAGGCGGAACGCCAGACGCGCACACTCCACTTCCTTTCCGAAGTGGGGCTGACCGAAATCGCCGACCGGCGCGTGGGCATTCTCTCTGGCGGCCAGAAACGACGGCTGGCCCTCGGCCTGGAGATGGTGCACGAACCGCCCTTCCTCTTGTGCGACGAAGTGACGAGCGGTCTCGATCCGAAATCGGAAAGCGAAATTGTGCAGCTTCTGCACAACCTCGCGACGCGCGAACGCCGGACGATCATTTCTGTGACCCACAGCCTGCGGCACCTCGAACTGCACTACACCGTCACGGTTCTCTATGAAGGCCGGCTCGTTTACCAGGCCGCACCGATGTCGTTAGGCGAATACTTTCAGATCGACAATCCCGAGCTGCTTTTTCCCACTTTGAGCTCCCGCTCGGCGGAGGAGTGGCATGAGCTGTGGCGGGCGCACACCCTGGACTCGCGGAAGCGAGTCCCTCCGGAGGGACGCGCTTCCGCGAGTCGAGGTTCTGACGCCGCAGAACTGGAGCCGGCAGAATTTCACACACCGAGCTTCGCCACCCAATTCTTCACGCTCCTGCGCCGCCGCTGGCTTTTATTCCGGCGTAACCGCGGTCAGCTCGCTCTCCAGCTCGCGCTCCTTATCGGCTTTCCCTGTCTCGTCGTGATTTTTGCCTGGGGCGGTCTGCCGCAGATCCAGAATCTGGCCGGAAGTTCCTCCAACGCGCTCCAGGAACTGCTGCAAACCACCGCTTTCGCGCTCCGCTCCGTCCGGGTCGGCAGCCTCGTCTCGGGCCTGATCATGTTTCAGGTGATTCTGCTCACCTTGATGGGCTCGAACAACGCCGCGCGCGAGATCGCCGGCGAGCGTGCCATCTTTGAGAAGGAAAAATTCGCCGGGCTGCGGCCGGCCAGTTACATCGCGAGCAAGGTTGCGTTCCTCAGCGTCCTGATCGCTGCGCAATCGCTCTGGATGGGATTTTTCGTGAGCATGATCTGCCGTTTCCCGGGCGATCTTTTCGCGCAAATCGTCATCCTTAGCCTAACGAATGCGGCCATGACTTTTGTTTGCCTCGCCATTTCCAGCCTGAGCCGTTCGGCGGAAAACGCCTCGCTTCTCAGCGTCTATCTCGTCGGCCTGCAGTTGCCGCTCTCTGGCGCGGTTTTGGCCCTGCCGCAGTTTCTCGGCTTGGCGACGCGGCCTTTTATCGCCGCGTATTGGGGCTGGTCGGGCTACTGGCAGACGATGCGCGACACGCGCTTCTACGATTTTGTGCAAAGCATGAGCACAACCGAGTTGGTGGCGTTCGGCCTTTGCGCGTGGGTTTTGTTCATGCACATCGTCGGAGGAATTGTCGTCGCCTATCTCGGCGCGCAAAACAGCCGCTGGGAGTGACCGTGTCGCGGTGGATACGCCGCCGCCGGTTGGAGGCGAGCCACGTCCAACGACAGGCCAGCGGCCTGTGCTCCCGGATTAGGGCCAGGCAGCGCTACCCGGCCGAAACCCGGCGAGGGCTTCCAGCTGTATCGTGCGCAGAATTGCCGAGCCTTGCCGGGGCCGCTACTCTCCGCTGATGGTCCGCCGGGCAAGTTCCTCAGTTAATCCGTGGTGGGTGGCCGGCGTGGTTTTCCTCGTCGTGGCCGCGATGGTGGGCGGTTGGGCGGTTTACAAGAATGTCAGCGATCCTTATCGCACCCTCACCCGGCTCGACGTCTCCGTTTATCTCGAAAGCGCCGATAGCCTGCGCGGCAATGTTTACAAATTGACCGGCACCGTCGGGACGCAGCTCGCGTGGGCGCCGCAACAGGGCCGCTTGTATTCGGTCGAGGTGAATGATCGCAACGATGTGCTCGCGCTCCTCATTCCGGCCGCCTTCAACAGCATGAACATCCAAAAAGGGCAGCGCTATTTCTTCAAGCTGGAGGTCGGTGAGAAGGGGATTCTGCGCGTGCGCGACATTCGGAAAGTATGAAGTCGCGCTTTGTTCTCGCGGCTGTTCTCGTTTTCGGCCTTTTCGTTAGGGCGGAAGCGCAGGTGCCGGATGCGGCGCCTTCCGCCCAACCGGCTGCGCCCGCGGCGCAGCCCGCTCCGGTCAAGACGGCCGCTTCTCCAGCGCCGAAATTTCTCGGCAACGATGTCCCGATTTTCGATCCGGCGAGCGAGGTCGTGTCCTGGGATGGTCACAATTGGAACCTGAACAACAACCGGATCTTCGAGGCGCGCTTCGAGAAATATTTGAACGCGCCCGCCGAAACGAGCGCGCAATCCCAGGCCTACCAGAACATTCTCAGCACCATCCTGGCCAAGCTCGCGCCGGCCGATTCTTCCAACCAAAGCGTCGATGAAGCGTTCCGCCTTTTGGCGCGCGCTTCGAATTACGAGATCGACGCCCATCTCTGCGACGCGCTGGCCGACGCGGTTTACAGCGTGTGGCGGGCGCAGGATTCCAGCCAGCGCCTGGCCCAGGCGAATGTCGCTCTCGAGCAGGAGCGCAAGGCGAATGAATGGAACGCCCAGGTCGCTTCGCAGCAGACCAAGCTCGATAGCGTGCCTCCGAAGGACGCCAACGCGGCCGCGCAGTGGGCCAAGGAACAACAAACCTCGCGCGACCTCGCGATGCAGCCCTACACCACGCGCCTGACCGAGATCGTTGCCACGATCAAAGCGAATCAGGCGAAGAAGGAACTGAGTCTGCTCGAAGCGAAGATCGAATTTCAGGCGCTCTTCGTGCAGCTCTTTTTGCAACGCCGTTTCCAGCACGTCCTGGTCGGGACCCGTTTTTATCGCGACATCTTCAACAGCGGCGAAAGCAAGCTCGAGGTGGGCAAAGACACCAAAGACCTCTTCGCCAAGAGCAGCGGCCTGCCGCCTACCGTCGGCACGCTCGATTCCCTGGCGCACGAGCCATCCGCGACGTGCGCGAGAGCATCCAGTCGTTCCGGTTTCTTCTGCAAAAGCACGAACTGCAGAGCGCGTCGAAGCGTTTGGCCGAAGCCTTCAGCGTCGGCGAGTTCCTGCCTGAAGTGCGCACCCTGCCGCGCGAAGAGAAACGTCAGGTGCTCGAGTTTTCGCAAAAGAATTACCAGCTCATCTCCGCCATCGAGGTCAAGGATTACGATCTTGCCGCGAAACTGGTCAAAGAGTTGAACGGCATCGCGAAAGACTTCGATGACTCGAAGCCGCTGGCTGCGATCGAGACTGCGCGCACCGTCGCCGGCATGCACCTGGCCAAGGCGCGCAATGCCGCCGTCAGCGGCGACAAAGCCACTCTCGAATCCGAGCTCAAAGAAGCGACTGAGATCTGGCCGCGTAATCCTGCACTCGCGGAAGTCTCCGGTCTCATTTTCTCGCAGGCCGACGTGCAGCAAAAAGCGCTCGTCGATCTCGACCAGTTGATCAGCCAGCATAACAACCGCCAGATCTATAACGACAAGTTGCGCTTCATCGCCGCGGCCGCGCTTTATCCCGAGCGGCAGGAGCAGCTCAAGAAAGTCCTCGACCAGATGCAGGTCATCGAGACCGCGATCATTCAGGCGGGCGAGATCGAGAAGCGCGGCGACTACGCCGGCGCGTGGGAGACGGTCGAGAAAGTCTACAAGGACAATCCCGACGACCGTAAACTCAACCAACTGCGCGCCAACCTAACGACTGAAGCCGCCGACTTCGTCCGCACTCTGCGCACCGCCGAGCAGTTGGAAGCGAAAGGCGAGATCGGCTCGAGTCTCTCCTGGTATCTCAAGGCGCAGAAAATTTATCCGGCGAGCGAGTTCGCCCAGCAGGGAATTAATCGCCTCGTCAAGAAAGTGCTGCCCGAGCACTGAGCGAACGCTTGGATTTACCGCAGAGATCGCCGAGGCCTCAGTGGGGTGAGCGAGGAATGCGGCGGAAGCGCGCAGAGCCGAAGGGCATCCGACCTCGGTCGAGCCAGAATGCCATGATTCACGCTCTGACCCCTCGGCAAATTTCGTTTTGGATTGGCGAACGAAAATAGGGAATCTGTCGAGCAGAATGCCGAGATTCACAGACTGACCCCGGTTCCCGCACTTTCTTTCCTACAGGGCACGCTGCGGCGAACCGCTTTTACGTAGCCTGACCCTGATTTCCTGACAGCGTGCGGATGATTTTTATTGCATTTCTAGATAAAAACCGTGTATATGCAGACAGGATAATCATATTATGGGTCCAATCATGTTCCTCCAGTGCGCCGCTGAGGGCCTTCGGTCATTCAGCTTCGTTGCATTTCTTTGCGCTTCGACAATTGTCGGCGCTGCTCAACCCACCGATTCATTCGCTTCCGTCCTGCCATCTTACCTGCAAGGTACCGAATCGAACCCACTCACCTCCGACGACGTCTTTGACATGTTCCATTCCAAGGAACCTATGGCCAAGTCCACGACGAAGGTGGCGATGTACTTCCCGGCGGCGCCGCCGGCAGTATATCCAAATGAGTTCCGCACGATTGACGGATCCAAGAACGCCCCAGGCGATCTCGGCAAGGCCAAGACTGTTGATCTGCGCAACACCACCATCGGCTACGCCGACGGCTTGGGCACGCCGGGAGGCGCGACCCGTAAGGGTCCGCGCGATATCAGCAACCTCGTGGACTTCCAAACGGCGCCGATTCCGAACAAAGTCAATGTTTCCGGTTTCATCTGGAACTGGGGAAACATCGTCGATCATGACATGGTGCTGACATCGATAGCCGTCCCGTCCGACCACTTCGACATTCCGATCCCGAAGGGCGATCCGGTCTTCGATCCCAGGGGCAGGGGCGGACTCATTCTCACGTTCAACCGCAGTTCTGCACTTTTCGTGAATGGAGTACGGCAGCAGCTCAATTCCAACACCGCCTTTCTTGATGGCTCCGTGGTTTATGGCTCGGATAAGGCGCGCCAAAATGAGATGCGGACCCTGGATGGGACGGGACATCTGAAGACCAGCGCCGGCAATCTGATGATGTTCAACGTGGACGGTTTGCCCAATCAGCCGCCGGCTGATCGAGGCCTCGATCCCGGTCTCTTTTTCCTCGGGGGCGATGAGCGGTCGAACGAAAACCTGGCGCTCAGCGCGATGCAGACCCTCTTTGTCCGGGAGCACAATTTCTGGGCCGACTCCATCAAGGCCGGTGACCCGACGCTCGACGACGAGGGGATTTACCAGCGCGCTCGCGCCTTCGTCGTAGCTGAAATTGAGTCCATCACCTATCGAGACTTTATCCCGATTTTGTTGGGGCCGAATGCACTCACGCCTTACACCGGCTATAAATCGACCGTGGATCCGAGAGTCTCGATCGCCTTTTCTACCGCTGGCTTTCGCGTCGGCCACACTTTTCTCCCGCCGGTGCTAAACCGGCTGAACGCGACGAACCACTCCCTGGGCGATGTCACTCTGGACAAGGCGTTATTTCAACCACAGCTGATTACCAAATTCGGAATCGAGCCCTATCTGCGTGGCCTCGCGAGGCAAATTCCGCAGGAAGTCGATGTCAGCATTGTCGATGGCGTCCGCAACTTTTTTACCGGCATTGGCACCGGCTTTGATCTGGCGGCGTTGAACATCCAGCGCGGCCGCGATCATGGCTTGCCAAGTTACAATCAGGTCAGAATCGATTACGGGCTTGTTCCGAGGGCGTCATTCGCCGAAGTCACTTCGAATCTTGATTTCCAAGCCCGGCTCG
>JBDTCM010000105.1:0-2639 GCA_039923575.1 Chthoniobacterales bacterium | reverse complement strand
AACCGTGTTCGACGACCGGGCGTACTCCGCCTTGCACAACGGCGATCGTTAGGGCGGGAGTCGGCCGGGTCGTGATCGGTGCGACGGATCCGAATCCGTCGCACAGCGGGCGGGGGATTCGCGAATTGCGCGCGGCGGGAATTGAAGTGACGACCGGCGTCCTGGCCGCGGAGTGCACCCGCCTGAACGAAGCGTTCAACAAGTGGATCGTGACGGGAAAACCGTTCGTGATCGCGAAGTGCGGGATGAGCCTGGACGGCCGCCTGACGAGATCGCCTAACGAAGAGCGCTGGATGACGAGCGCAGCCGCGCGCCGGCACGCCATGCATCTGCGGGCACAGGTGGACGCGGTCCTGATCGGCGCCGAGACGTTGCGCCAGGATAATCCGCGCCTGACGATCCGCGGAATGCGCGGGGCTCGGCAGCCCTGGCGGGTGGTCCTGACGCGTTCGGGAAAACTGCCGCGGGCCTCTCACCTGCTGACGGATCGTTTCGCCGAACGCACTTTGGTTTACCGGAAGAAAACGCTCGTCCAGGTACTGGCCGATTTGGGGCGCAAGGAAATCACGAGCGTTCTGATTGAAGGAGGCGGCGACGTCCTCGGCCAGGCCTTCGATGCCCGCCTCGTGGACCGGGTGCAATTTTATCTCGCGCCGCTGCTCACGGGCGGACCGGTGATGGCGGTCGGAGGCAAGGGCGCCGCGTCCACTTTACAAGGCGCGCACCTTGCCGAAATCCGTTACGAAAAGCTGGGGCGGGACTTGATCATCACCGGATCACCGCGCTGGGAGGAAAAGATTGCTGAATAATTTGCCAGACCGCAGCGTCTGAATTTACGTTCTTTCATTGGAAAGGGGGTGAGATGATGAACTGGAAAAAAATTCTCCTGATCTTGGCGGTGGCGGGGGCCTTTACTTTTGCGTTTGCGCCGAAGTCTGAAGCGCGCGTCCGCGTCGGCATTGGCATCGGGTTCCCGATTGGTTTCTCCTACGGCTATCCGTATGCCGGTTATTCGTATGGCTACGGATATCCGTATGCTTATCCATACGGTTACGCGGGCTATTATCCGTACGGTTACTATCGGCCGGTCGTTTATACACGACCCGTCGTTGTCTTCCACAACGGACGCCGTGTCATTCGGCACCGTTAGGCGCTCGCGTTAGGCGGCGGAATTCGCCGGCGCGGTTGGGACAGTTTGGAGATCGGCAGCTTCGAGGAAACCCTCGAGCTGCCGAATTCTCGTCGGGTGCCGCATCTTGCGCAGCGCTTTCGCTTCGATCTGGCGGATGCGCTCGCGCGTGACCCGGAATTGGCGGCCCACTTCTTCGAGGGTGCGGCTGTAGCCGTCGACCAGGCCGAAACGCTGTTCGAGCACCTGGCGCTCGCGATCGGTCAATGTCTCGAGAACGTCTTTGATCTTCTCTTTCAGGAGCGCGATCGCGGTCATGTCGCTCGGGTTTTCCGCGCCCTTGTCCTCGATGAAATCGCCGAAATTGGTTTCTTCGCTCTCGCCCACCGGCGCCTGGAGCGAGATTGGCTGCTGCGCCATTTTCAAAACCGCGCGCACCCGATCGACCGGGAGGAGAATTTCCTCGGCCACTTCTTCCGGGGTGGGCTCGCGGCCGTATTCCTGGAGCAGTTGCTTCTGCACCCGCATCAGTTTGTTGATCGTCTCGATCATGTGCACCGGGATGCGGATGGTGCGCGCCTGGTCGGCGATCGAGCGGGTGATGGCCTGGCGGATCCACCACGTCGCGTAGGTCGAAAACTTATAGCCGCGCCGGTACTCGAATTTCTCGACCGCTTTCATCAGGCCCATGTTGCCCTCCTGGATGAGGTCGAGAAAAGAGAGGCCGCGGTTGGTGTATTTTTTGGCGATCGAAATGACGAGCCGCAGGTTGGCCTCGATCATTTCGGTTTTGGCGCGGAGCGCTTTGCGCAGCCAGCCGCGCAACTCCTGGTAACGCTCATGGAATTCGGAAGTCGAAAGCCAGAGGGTCGTTTCCACGTCTCGCATTTTTTTTGCGTGCAGGATTTTTGCGCCACGTTTCGGCTTCTTGCGCATCTCCTCCTGGATGGTGCGCAAAAGGGCGTAATGATCGTCGGCGAGGTGGACAAACTCCTCGATGACGCGCTGCTTGAAAAAGAACTGCGGATAGAGGCTCTGCAGCTTGACGCAGGCTTTCTCGAACTTTTTCAGTTTCGGTGCGTCGCAACGACCCGAACGGGTCATCCGCTCGTAATCACGCGCCAGTTCCGTACTGAGCTGCTGCACTTTTTTGCAAAGGCGGGGGAGCATCTTCATGTAGCGCTCGCGACTCTCGATTTTCTTGTCGAGAATGACGCGATCGAAGCGTTCACCGCCCTCGACCAGCTTGGCTGCCAGCTCGAGGTGCGCCTGGGCCACAAAACCGAAACGGTTGATGTTTATCTGCACCTTCTCTTCCGCTTCCTCAATCCGCTTTGAGATCTCCACTTCCTGCTCGCGCGTGAGCAGCGGCACCTGGCCCATCTGCTTCAGATACATCCGCACCGGATCGTCGAGGATGTCGAGCTTCGGCTCGGGTTTTTCCTCTTCCTCGTCGGCATCTTTTTTCAGGTCCTTGAAGCTGTCGACCTCGGAGGCCTCGATGATGTTG
>JBDTCM010000104.1:0-4309 GCA_039923575.1 Chthoniobacterales bacterium | reverse complement strand
GTCCCCGCGAACAGGACGAGTGCGAGCCAGATGTAATTCAGCACGCCTGGTTTCTAGCAGCGCGAAAGCAATTTGTCTGTAGACGCTTCGCTCTGCGAAGCGCGGGTCTGCGTGCCGCCCGTCGCTCAGCTGAGTCTCGACGTGGAAATCGCCCTCGCGCTTCGCAGAGCGAAGCGTCTACAACGCGAGCAGACTCGCCGCATGCTGGAGTGCGGAATCGCTCTTGCCACCGAGCATGCGCGCAATTTCTTCCTGGCGCGCCTTGCCCTTGACCTCGCGCAATCCGGAAAAGGTGCGGCCCTGCACGACGTCCTTGGTCACGACGAAATGCGTCGCGGCGGCAGCCGCGACCTGGGGCAAATGGGTGATGCACAGGACCTGGTGTTTCGTCGCCAAAGCGCGCATCTTGGCGCCGACGGCGTTGGCGATCTCGCCGCCGACGTTGGCGTCGATTTCGTCAAAAACCAGGAGCGGAATCGCGTCCTGCATCGCGAGCGATGATTTGACCGCCAGCATCAGGCGCGAGATTTCGCCGCTTGAGGCAATCAGCCGCAGCGGCTTGAGCGGCTCGCCCGGGTTCGGGGAAAAAAGCAGCTCAACGCTTTCGGTTCCGTCGAGCCGCGGTTCGTCGTTAGGCGAAATCTTCGCTTCAAACTCCGACTGACGAAAACCGAGGTCGGCCAGATTTTGCCGCACGCTCTGGGCCAGCTTCGGCGCCGCTGCCGTGCGCGCTTTGCGCAATATCGCCCCGGCTCGTGCGAGGGACGCGCGTGCCGTTTTGATTTCGCCCGCCAGTCGTTCCAGCTCCGCGTCGCGCCCCTCAATCTTGCGCAGCTGGCCACCGGCGCGCTCGCCAAAGGCGATCACTTCCGCGATCGAGCCGCCATATTTTCGCTTCAACGTTTCGAGCAGGGTGACGCGTTGTTCCAATTGCGCGAGCTGCTCCGGATCGAGATCGAGGCGCTCGGCATAGCGATCGAGGGTGCGCGCAATCTCAGTCAACTCGACGACCGCGCTGGCGTGCGCGGCGGAAGTTTCGACCAGCCCCGGGTCGATCTTCTCCAGCTCGCGCAGGAGCCGCTGGGTCTCCGCCAGTTGCTCGAGGACGGCGCCGTCGTTTTCGGAAAGCTGCCGCGAAACCGCAGTCGCCAGTTCGATCAGGCGCCGGCTGTTGCTGGCCAGCTTGTAGCGTGACACGATTTCGTCTTCCTCGTCAGGCTGGAGCGCGGCCGCGCCGATTTCACTGACCTGGTGCCGGAGCAGATCCAGCTCCTGCGCGCGCGCCGCTTCCGCAGTGCGCAGCGAATTCTCTTCTGCCATCAGGCCCTGCAAGCGCCGAAAGCATTCCTGGTATTGCGCCACTGCCGGCTCGGCGTGGGCGAAGCCATCGAGCAAGGCCAACTGCCGCTCCGGCGAGAGGAGCGATTGGTGATCGTGTGGTCCGTGCAAATCGACCAGCTCGTCGCCAATCATTTTCAGGAGCGTGAGGGTGGCGGGCGAGCCGTTGACGAACTGCCGGTTGCTCCCCCCTAACGAAAAGCTGCGTTTCACGAGAAGTTCACCCTCACCCGGCTCGACGCCTGATTCCTCCAGGCGTCGATTGAGCGCGGCAAAATCGTCGCCGGCAAAGATCGCTTCGACCGTGCACGCTTCCGCACCGGTGCGGATGAGCGACTTATCGGCGCGTTCGCCGAGGAGCAGTTTGAGCGCGCCGATAATGATCGACTTGCCCGCGCCGGTCTCGCCGGTGATGGCGGTGAAACCCGGCCGCAGATCCCACTCCAAATCCTCGACCAAGGCGAGGTTCTTGATCCGCAGTAAACTCAGAACCGCTGCCATGCCGGAGAAGTTGACAGTTGAGAGCAGAGGTTTGCCAGATGAAACTTGCGGCCTCTGAAGGCCGATCATTCTCCATTTCGTCTCACCTTCCTCGGGACCGGCACTTCGCAGGGCGTGCCGATGATTCGTTGCGACTGTGCCGTCTGCCGCTCGAGCGATCCGCGCGACAACCGCACCCGCGCCTCGATCTATCTGCAAACGCCGGAAGGCTCTTATGTCGTCGATACCGGAACGGATTTTCGCACCCAGTGTCTGCGCGAAAACATCTGGGAAGTCGACGCCGTCATCATGACGCACGCCCACACCGATCACGTCATGGGTTTCGACGATCTGCGCCGCTACGCCGCGCCGCGCGGCGGTCGCATGCCCGTTTACGCCTCCGCGGAAACGATGGCCGACCTCGAGCGTGTCTACGAGTTCGCCTTCAAGAATCCGAGCCCATCGCCGGGCTACCTCAAACCCGAACCGCACCTCATCACCGGAACATTTTCGTTAGGGGAAACCAGCATCACCCCGCTGCCCGTGCCGCACGGCAACTCGGAAACCTATGGCTATCTTTTTTCCCGCCACGGCACCCGGCTCCTCGCTTACCTGAGCGATTGCAGCGCCGTCCCGGACGAGATCGCGCGCCAGATCGAAGGCGTGCAATTGCTCGTGATCGACGCGCTCCGGCACAAGCCGCATCCGAGCCATCTCAGCGTTGACCAGGCCCTCGACGCCGCGCAGCGAGTGCAGCCAGCGCGCACGCTCTTTACCCACATTTGTCACGAATTGTCGCAACGCGCGGAGAGCGAGTTGCCGCCGAATACCGGCCTCGCCTACGACGGGTTGAAAATCGATTTCCCGGGATGAAGTGCCTGCTCTTCCTCGTCCTCACACTTTCGTTAGGCGAGACGGCCCGCGCCGTTCCCAGTGCTGACGACCTGGCCCAGGCCACCATCGTGGTTTACAACCGCGCCGCGCCGGACTCGGGGAATCTCGCCCGTTTCTATGCCCAGGCCCGCCACATCGCCAGCGATCACGTCATTGCGCTCGACTGCTCGACGGAGGAGGAAATCAGTCGCAAGGAATACGACGAGACGATCGCGGAGCCGCTCCGCAAAATCTTCACCGAACGCAAGTGGTGGACGCTGCGCACCGACGCCGACAATCAACCCACCGTCACGGCGAAACGGATCAACTTTGTCGCGTTGATCCGCGGCATGCCGCTCAAGATCCGCGCGACCGTCGACTACCCCGGCGACCGGATCGAGAAGAGTCAAATCGGCGGGCAAAACCAGGCCGGGGTCGACTCGGAGCTGGCCACGCTCGGTCTCTTCTCCCGCCAAATCTCGGGGGCCGCGAACAATCCTTATTTTCAAAGCTTCCGCTCGATTGCGGACCTGGGCTCGCCCATCCTGCTCGTTTGCCGGCTCGACGCGCCGACTGCCGATATCGTTAGGCGAATGATCACCGACGCGGTCGAGATCGAGAAAAGCGGGCTCTGGGGACGCGCCTATGTCGACGGTGCCGATCATACTTCGGGCGGATTAGCGGACGGCGATGAATGGCTCGCGACGGTGACCAAGGACCTGCGGGCGGTTGGCGTTCCGGTGACCTATGACACCTCGCCCGCTCTTTTCCCGTCCGGGTTCCCAATGAGTGACGGTGCGTTGTACTACGGTTGGTACGCGGGCGGCGTGACCGGGCCATTCCAGGACCCGGGATTTGCCTTCGACCGCGGCGCGGTCGCGGTGCACATCCATTCCTTCAGCGCGAACACGCTCCGCTCGGCGGAGGCAAACTGGGTCGGACCACTCCTCGCCAAAGGCGCCGCGGCGTCGTTAGGCAATGTTTACGAGCCCTATCTGCAATTGACCGCGCATCTCGGCATCTTTAACGACCGCCTTCTCCACGGCTTCACTTTTGCGGAGAGCGCCTACATGGCGACGCGAGTGCTCTCCTGGATGGATGTGGCCGTGGGCGACCCGCTTTACCGGCCGTTTGTCTCGTGGTTGCAACTCGATACGAAGCGCGACAACCGAAAGAAAAGCGACTGGCGGATGTATCATGATTTCGCGGTCAAGAATAGCGGCCGTACCCCGGCCGAATATTTGATCCTGGCGCGCACCGCGGCCTCGCGGGCGGACAACGGACCGATGCTGGAAGATCTCGGGATGATCGAAAAAGAGAATGGCAACTACGCTGCGGCGGTGAGCTACTTCCGGCAGGCGCGTTCGCTCTACAAGAAGTCGGATGACAACTTGCGCGCGCTCCTCGAACAGGCGGACGCCACCTTGCGTTCCGGCGATAAGAAAGGCGCGCTGGCGTTGATCAACGGGACCGCGCAGTCGCTTCCCGCAGGGCCGGCAGCCTCGTTGCTGCACAGGATCGAGCAGCAAATCAACCCGCCTCCGCCGACACCCGCACGGACGCCGAGCCCGGCGCCCTAGAGCGCAATGTGGGAGGGGCCTTTGCGCCCCGATGGCTC
>JBDTCM010000103.1:0-5227 GCA_039923575.1 Chthoniobacterales bacterium | reverse complement strand
GAAGGGGTGACCGCGAGCACGATCAACGCCGCTTACAGTCTCAATCGAGGCGATAAGATTGGCTCACTCGAAGCGGGGAAAACAGCGAATTTCGCCATTTTCGATTGCGCGGATTACCGGGAGATTGCGTATTGGTTTGGCACGCCGCAGGTCAATGCGGTCTACGTAAACGGCGCGCGCTTTTCGCTGTAGACGCTTCGCTCTGCGAAGCGCGGGTATTAGCGTCGCCCAGATGGAAAGCGCAGGCCCGCGTCGCCCAGAGGGCAACGTCTACAGGCGCTGGTTTGCGAAGCACTCGCCGCAACCGTATCTTGACTCGTTCATGAAGATCGAAGTTGAAAATCAACCGCACTGCGTGGCCACGCTCAAAATCGAGTTGGCGCCGGAGCAAGTTTCGAAAGAGTGGGACGCGATCGCGAAGAGTTTTGCCTCGCAAGCCCGGATCCCCGGCTTTCGCCCGGGCAAGGCACCGCGCCAGGTGATCGAGGCGAAATTTCGTAAAGACATCCAGGACGAGCTGACGAAGAAACTCGTCTCGAAAAGCTATCACGAAGCGATTGCCGAGAAGCAGCTGCGGGTCGTTTCCCTAACGAACCTGGAGGATGTCGAGTTTGGGGAAGATCGTTCGATGCGTTTTCGCGCCACGGTCGTGACCGCGCCGGAATTCGAGCTGCCCGAGTATAAGGGGATTCCTCTGCAACTGCCCGACACCAAGGTGACCGAAGCGGAGATCGATGCGGCGGTCGAGCGCCTGCGCGAGCAGTCCGCTGATTTCGTCGATGTGCCGGAGCGCGGACTGGAGCTGGAGGATTTTGCGGTTATCGATTTCGAGGGAACGCTCGAGGGCAAACCGATCGCGGAGATCTTGCCGACGGCGAGCAAGAATCTGCAGGGCGGCAAGAAGTTCTGGCTGCGTCTGGCGGCGGATAATTTTCTGCCCGGTTTCGTCAATCAGGTGCTCGGGCAAAAGCCGGAGGAAACGCGGGCGGTGAAAGTGGAATTTCCGGCCGACTTTCCGATCAAGGAATTGGCCGGCAAGACGACCGAATACAGCGTGACGTTGCTGGAGATCAAGCAACGCGTTTTACCGCCGCTCGATGATGCTCTCGCGGCGAAATGGATGCCGGAAAAGACGCTACCCGATCTGCGCCACGCGCTCGAGCATCAAATCGAGCACGAGAAAGGCCACGAACTCGAGCGGGCGCGCGAAGGGCAGGTCGTCAAATTTCTCAACGAGCGGGTGGATTTCGAGCTGCCGCCGACCTTGTTGAAACACGAAACCCGCAGCGCCCTGGCCGAGCTGGTGCAGCGCAATCGCGAACGCGGCGTGCCGGACGAGATGCTGAAGGAGAAGGAAGAAGAACTCATCCGGATGGCGGGCGGGCTGGCCGCGCATCGGCTCAAAACAAACTTCATTCTGCATCGCATCGCCGAGCAGGAGAAGATTCAGGTAACCCGGGCGGACGTCGACGAACGCATCCGCCACCAGGCGATGCATCACAACGTTACGCCGGAAAAATTACGCCAGGATATCGAACAAAATGATGGCATGAACGGTCTTGTGGAGCAGGTCTTGCTTGCCAAGACAATTGATTTTCTCGGGTCGAATGCTACCATCGATGCCACCGCGGCAGCGCCGGTCCCGGAAGTTTCTGCTGAATCAAAATGACGACAAATCGCGACTCTAATTACCCTCAATCCGTCCTCGTTCCGATGGTCGTGGAGCAGACTGGCCGGGGTGAACGCAGCTACGACATTTACTCGAGGCTGTTGAAAGATCGGATCGTTTTCATCGGCACGCCGATCGACGATCACATCGCCAACCTCGTCATCGCCCAACTGCTTTTCCTCCAGATGGAGGACGGGAAAAAGGACATCAACATTTACATCAACTCGCCCGGCGGCTCGGTCACGGCGGGGCTGGCCATCTACGACACGATGCAGTTCCTGACCTGCGATGTGACGACCTATTGCCTGGGGATGGCGGCGAGCATGGGCGCAGTCTTGCTCGGCGCCGGAACGAAGGGCAAACGCTTCGCGCTTCCGAATTCCGACATCATGATCCATCAGGTCTCGGGCGGAGCGCAGGGGCAGGCGAGCGACGTGGAGCGCACAGTCGAGTACATGTTTAAGCTCAAGAAACGCCTTATCCGCATCCTTTCCCAGCACACGGGAAAGCCGGAAGAACAGGTGAAGCTCGATTCCGATCGCGATTACTACATGACCGCTCCGGAGGCCAAGGCCTACGGGCTCGTCGATGAGGTGATCAAGTCACGCAAGGAGGCCAAACTCCTCGACGGCGCCGGGGGTGAAAAGACCCTAAATGACCGTTCGACCGCAGTGGCGGAGGCGGCTCTGCCGCAAAAGCTGGAGGAATAGGAACTGCTCTACCTGGGAGACGACCATGGCCCGCGCCTCGAACCTCACAATGTGCTCCTTCTGTGGCAAGAGCCACGCGGAGGTGCGCAAGCTCATCGCCGGGCCGGGCGTCTACATTTGCGACAGCTGCATCAACGTCTGCAAGAGCATCCTCGATAAGGAGCTCAACGAGGACGCGCGCCGGCAATCCTCGACCATCCGGGTGCCGAAACCGGTCGATATCCGACATTCGCTCGACCAGTATGTCGTCGGGCAGGACATGGCCAAGAAGACGCTTTCCGTCGCCGTGCACAATCACTTCAAACGCGTCATGCAAAGCGCGCCGCCGACCGATACGTCGGCCGCTTTCCAGCCCGATCCGTTCGCTGACGTCGAGATCGAGAAAAGCAATATTCTCCTGATCGGACCGACCGGTTCGGGCAAAACGCTCCTGGCCAAGACACTCGCGAAAATTCTCGACGTTCCCTTCTGTATCGCGGACGCGACCACACTCACCGAAGCCGGCTACGTCGGCGAGGATGTGGAAAACATCATTCTGCGCCTCCTGCAAAACGCCGACTACGACGTGAAGCGCGCGGAGATCGGCATCGTCTACATCGACGAGATCGACAAGATCGGCCGCAAGACCGACAACGTCAGCATCACGCGCGATGTTTCCGGCGAAGGCGTGCAACAGGCGCTCCTCAAGATTCTCGAGGGCAGCACCTGCAATGTCCCGCCTCAAGGCGGTCGCAAACACCCGCACCAGGAATACATCCAGGTCAACACAGAGAAGATCCTCTTCATCTGCGGCGGCGCTTTCGTCGGGCTGGAGAAGATCGTGCAAAAGCGCATCGGCAACAAAACGATGGGCTTCAGCAGTCCGACCTTGGAAGACGAAGACATTTTGCGCCGCGAAGCGGTGCGCCAGGTGGAACCGGAAGACTTGTTAGGCTTCGGCATGATCCCGGAATTTATCGGCCGCCTTCCCGTTCTCAGCGCGCTCGATGCGCTGACTGAGGAAGAAATGGTCATGATCCTGACCGACACCAAGAACGCGATGATCAAGCAGTACACCAAGCTCTTCGCGATGGAAGGCGTGCGCCTGACCGTCACGAAAGACGCGCTCCGTGCGCTGGCCGCGCAGGCGGTGACGAAGGGCACAGGGGCGCGGGCGCTGCGCTCGATGCTCGAGCGGATCATGCTCGACATCATGTATGACGTGCCGAGCCGTGAGGATATCGCGGAGGTGACGATCAATCGCGCCGTGGTCGAGGGGAAGAAGGTTCCGCTCATTCGCAAGAAGCAGGACAAAGACGCGGCATAGGGAAAGACGCTGCGCGCCTAACCCCGAAAGCTTTCGGGGTTGAACGTTGAGCGTTTTCTTCCTCTTCCCAAATGCGAGTCACCGTCATCAACACTGGCACCGAGATCCTCCTCGGCGACGTGCTCAATACCCATCTCACCTTCATCGCCCGCGAGCTCTTTCCGCTGCGCCTGCGGGTCGAGCGCCAACTATCCGTGCCCGATGGCTTAGCCATTCGCGACGCGCTCCAGGAAAATTGGACGCGTTCGGATTTGATCTTTGTCACCGGTGGCCTCGGGCCAACGACCGACGATATCACGCGCGAGATCACGGCCGATTTGCTCGGCTGGGAGCTGGTTCCCGATCCCGTTTTGACCGAGACCATCACGCAGCGGCTCCTCCGGCGGGGGATTCGGCTGACCGATCGTATTCTGCGCCAGGCGCAGGTCCCGCGTGGAGCCGAGGTTTTGCCTAACGACAACGGAACCGCCCCCGGACTCTACCTCGCTGCCGCAGCTGACGGGGAGAGTCCGTCGCCGCATTTGTTTCTCCTGCCCGGACCGCCGCGCGAGCTGCAGCCCATGTTCATCCAGTCTGTCCTGCCCATTTTGCAGCGCATCGGCAGGCAGCCGGAGCCGTTTGCCTGCTTGAGCTACCGGATCGTGGGGATGGGAGAATCCTATGTCGAAGAGGCAGTGGGGGTACAATTGCTTGCTCTGCCCGGCCTCGAAGTGGGCTACTGCGCACGGATGGGGGAAGTCGATCTGCGTTTGATCGGTTCGATCGAAGTGCTCGAGAGAGCCAATGTGGTGGTGCGCAGCAAACTAACGGCAGCGATTTTCTCCACCTCGAGCGAGAACCTCGAAACAGTCATTGTGCGACAACTCGCGGAACGGAGTGCGACCCTCGCCCTCGCCGAGTCCTGCACCGGCGGGTTCCTTGCCCATCGCCTGACCAATGTCCCGGGCGCGTCCAGTGTCTTCCTCGCCGGTTACGTGACGTATTCGAACGAGGCCAAGATCTCTGCGCTTGGCGTGCCAGCGGAGTTGATCGCGGAACACGGCGCGGTCAGCGAACCGGTGGCGCGCGCAATGGCGGAAGGCGCACGCGCGCGCTCCGGAGCAAACTTTGCGCTCGCGACGACCGGCATCGCCGGCCCCGGTGGCGGGAGCGCGGCCAAACCGGTGGGGACGGCGTTCCTCGCCCTCGCTGGCGGCGGCGAGACCATCGCGCGACATCTTTTTTTCCCCACCGATCGCGAGACCTTTAAACAGCTCGCCAGCCAGACCGCCCTCAACCTCCTGCGCGAGCGGCTCGCCTAACGAGAAGCGGCGGTTTGAAACCGCCCCTCCCTGCTAATCGCCGACCGCCACCGGCGTGCCGACCTTGACGTTCTTGTAAAACATTTCAGCCGCCGCAGATGGCATCCGAACGCAGCCGTGCGATGCCGGATAGCCCGGGAGAAAGCCGACGTGCATCCCGACGCCCTCATCCGTCAGGCGCATGAACCAGGTCATCGCCGCGCCGACAAAGTGCGTGCCGCTGGGCGCCGAATCGATCTTG
>JBDTCM010000102.1:0-9415 GCA_039923575.1 Chthoniobacterales bacterium | reverse complement strand
AGACCTGTAGACGTCTCCCTCTGGGAGACGCGGCTCTGCGCGCGCAAAGCAGTATAAACCCCCGATCAACCCCACCCCCGCGTTTCGCAGAGCGAAACGTCTACAACTCGCGCAGCGTCCGCATGTTCTCGACGTCTTCGAGTAAATCTTTGCCTTTCGGCGTTTCCAGCACCTTCGGGATTTTGCGGAAACGACGATCGCGCATAATGACGCGGAACGCCTCCAGCCCAATCTTTCCTTGGCCGATGTGTTCGTGACGATCGACCCGCGAACCGCGCGCGGTCTTGGAGTCATTCAGGTGCAACGCGACGAGATGTTGCAACCCGACCACCCGATCGAACTCGCGCAACATCTGGCGCGTCCCCGCCGCACTGGTGAGGTCGTGGCCTGCCGCAAAAACATGCGCGGTGTCGAGGCAAACACAGAGCCGCTCCGGCGCGCGCACATTTCCGATGATGTCGGCGAGATGCTGGAAAGTGTGCCCAAGACTTGTGCCCTGACCCGCCGTCGTCTCGAGCGCGATCCGCGTTTTAACCTTCGGCAAGCGAGCAAAGATCCGGTCGATTGAAGCAACGATCTTCGCAAGGCCAGCTTCTTCACCCACGCCGAGGTGCGCGCCGGGATGCAGGACGATAAAAGGCAGGTCCAACTGATCCGCTCGCGTCAGCTCCTCGGACAAAGCGCGCAAGGAGTTGGCGTGAAATTGCGGATTAGTCGCGGCCAGATTGATGAGGTAATTCGCGTGCGCGAAAACCGCCGCCAACTCGTGGCGCTGCGCGTGTTCGCGGAACGCTCTGATCTCCGGGCGCGTCAACGGCCGCGCGAACCACTGCATGTTGTTTTTCACGAAAATCTGCATCGCGCTGCATTTGATCGAACACGCCCGCTCGATCGCCAAATGCACGCCGCCGGCGATCGACATGTGCGCGCCCAATAGAAATTCGGCCTTCTTCATTCCGCATTCCGCATTCCGCGTTCTTCAGAAGCGCTTCGGGCGCCAGATCGGCTTCGTTAGGCTGCCTTCGCCGTGATATTCGAAGAGCTTGTAGAGCGGGGTCAGGACGGCGCCCGGTCCACCGGCGTCGATCCGAATATCGAAGTCGAGCTGGTCTTTAAGAAAATTGAGATCGCCGTGCCCAACCATGGCGAAAAGTTTGCCCGCGACCTTCAAACGGTCGGTATGAATCACTCCGTTCCGGATCGTGAAGGGCGCGGTCGCTTCGTGCGCGACGCTGTAACCGACCCCGTTGAACATTTTGTTCACCAGATCCGAGAGCGGCCCGAAAACTGGAATGGCAAAGACGTTGCCGTCGGTCACCTCGACATTACCGGCTCCGTGCAGCGCCTTGCGATCGGCCCCGACGCCGCCAAAATCGAATTGGCCGCTGAGCGCGCCCTCCGAGGTCTTATACTTAAAATAGAGATCGGTCAGACTGGGAAAATCGATTTTCGTCACCGCCACATTGGCGGTGTAATGCTTGTCGCCTTTGGCGAGCGACATGTCGGCGCCACCGCTGAGGCTGCCGTGAAAGAGAGTGCCCTTCAACCCGAGGATTTGCAGACGATCGTCGGTGAAAAGGAGCTGCCCGCTGATGCGATTGAAGGGCAGGACCTTGTCGATAAAGGTGTAATCCATCCCATCGGGCGCCGCGACGTCGATCTGCAGACGGGTCTGTTTGCCACCGCCAAACTGCACCACACCGCTGGTGGTGGCGTGGGGCGGGCGATGAAAACGATACGGCACCACGTGCTCATAAAAGCGCGGCTCGATCCACATGATGGCGTCGCCCGGTTTGAGCGTCGTTTCGATATTCGTTAGGCGGACTTCGTTGCGCCCGGCGTCGTAGGCAAAGGAGCCGGTGCCGCTGCCCTCGTCGCGGGTGACCCGAAAATTATCGAGCGTGAAGATGCCGTCGCCGAATTTGACGTTGGCGCTCGCGCTGTTCATCCAGACCCCGCGGAAACGGGCGCGCCCGAGCGCGAACGTCCCCTCGCCGTGCCAGCTCTTCGGATCGCGGCTCGTCCCACGAATGCTGAGGTGAATACTGGGCGAGCGCGCCCATTCCCATTCCTGCAAAAAAGAGCGCAGCTTGGCCGGCGCGAGCGGGGCGAGGACGGTCGGGACGATCGCACTGTCGATGTTCAAGCGGAAGTCGTCAGGCGCCTGGTAGAGGTCGGCGTTGAGCTGGCCGCTGCGCTGCCGGAGGCGGATATCGCGCAGCATGGTGCGGGTACCGTCCCAGGCGAAATCGCAGGTCAAGCCCTCGAAGCCGACCTCCTGGTAGGCAAACTTATCGAGGGCGATCTTGCCGAAGACTTCGTATTTCTTTTCGGCCGCGCCGATCGCGGCCGTGCCGGAAGCCTCGATGACGGGCGGGGCGTTGAAGGTAACCCCGTCGAGGATCGCGCCGAGATTGAAGCTGCCTAACAATGGCTTGAGATCGATACTGCTGCGCGCTTGAAATTCAGCCTGTCCGTTGACCCGGCTCCAGGTCGCGGTCGCGGCGAAACGTCCCGCCGGATCGCTCCATTCCAACTGCGGGATGGTCAGGGTATGGTCTTTCCAGACGGTCGTGAGGAGAAAGTTGCGCGCTTCGTAGGTGTCGCGCACGATCTGGCTCCCGCGCAGGGTCGCCTCCACCCGTGCGTCCTCGAGTTGGGAAAGGTCGCCGGAGAATTTTACCTGTAATTCCGGCGCGCTCCCGGGGTATTGAAAGCGTTGCAACAGTGTAACGAGCGTCTGGAGAAGGCGCAGCCGGCGGGCCGATTCCTCCGCCGTGTCCTTCGGCGAAGGACGATAATCTTCCCGCTTGATGAGCTGGCCGCTGGCGGAAATGCGGATCCCACAAAAAATCCCTTCCGCCTGGCTGACCTCGATCCGTTCCGGCGGAAAATAGACGTGGGCGCGAAATTTTTTCAGCTCCGCCTTCGAGACCTGGCCCGCGACGGGAGGGAGCGGGATGGTGAGATCGCTGTCGCGAATGTCGAGTGCGTTCAGGAATGGCTGGTGATGGAAGAGCGCCGCGTAGTTGATATCGAGGGAGAGCTCGCTCACCACCGCGAGCGTTCTTTCTCGCTTTTTGTAGTCGTAGATGCGCACGTCGCGCGCGATCAAGCCGCGAAAAGGATCGAGGGTGAGGCGGCGGACCGAGGCCTCGACCCCGCGCTTGTGCAATTCCTCGACGACCGTGTTGCGCCAGTTGCGGCTGAACCCTTTCTTGGCCAGATACCAGCCGCCGGCGACCAGCCCGCCGAGGACGAGGACAATCGTGAGGCGAACGAGCGTGCGCAGGAGCCGGACGCGGAGCGGATGGCGGACGCGTCCGCGATGGAGCCGCGGCCGGGGCGGATCGCTGAGCAGCTCGGAAGGCATGGTGATTCCTACGGTCGGGCCGGGGGAATTCAAGCCTGTAGACGCCTCCCTCTGGGAGGCGCGAGAGTGATGCTGTTTGCAAGCTGCACCTGCGAACGAACGCGCAGACCCGCGCTTCGCAGAGCGAAGCGTCTACATGGCAGCCCGCCGGTTTCCCATTACATTGCGGGCTCGCTCATGACGATCTCGGATCTTCCCGCCATCAATGCCTCCTTCAATGCCGTCAGCACCGTTTTCATTTCGTTAGGCTGGTGGTTCATCCGGCGCGGTTTCTGGCGCCAGCACATCGCCTGCATGATCACGGCGCTGCTTTCGTCGTCGCTCTTTCTCACCGGCTATATCGTTTACCACGCGCACGCCGGGGAGAAATCCTCCGGCTACAGCGGCCTGATTGCGTGGTTTTATTTTCCGCTGCTCATCTCCCACATCCTGCTCGCTTTTGTCACATTGCCGCTGGTCGTCCTGACGTTGATCCCGGTCTTCCAGCGCCGCTGGGATAAACACCGGCGGATCGCGCGCTGGACGATGCCCATCTGGCTTTACGTTTCCGTGACTGGCGTCCTCGTTTATTTCATCCTTTACCACTGGTTCCCTCCCGTCAGTCTTGCACTTGGACGGTAGTTGATGTTTGATCAGGCACGCCCAACGATGGGCCACATTTTATGGTGACGATTGCGACCTACAACGAGCTGGCAAAAGCGAAGCGACTGAAGGAAAAATTTCAGGCGGCAGGCGTGACCGCGGACGTGCATAACGAAGCCGGCCTGCAAACCTACGCCTTCATGTCGAAGCCGCAGGCCAATGCCAAAGTGAAGGTCGATGAGGAGAATTTTGAACGTGCCCAGGCCCTGATGGTGGAATGGGAAGCGGCTGATCCCGACATCGGCGCGCTGCGCTGCCCGCAGTGCAACTCGACCCGGATCGAGTATCCGCAGTTGACCCGAAAATTTCTCAACCCCGCGCTGGCCGGAATTCTTTTCGCCCTGAAAGTCTTCCAGAAGGAATTCTATTGCCAGGATTGCCAATTCACCTGGACGAACGAGCCGGAACGTCCGCGTTATCGTTTCTGGAATCGCTTCTTTTCCGGTCCGGAGAGCGAGGTCTGACGCGGTCGCGCTTACCTCGGGGCGGTGACGACAGGGCATCTCATAAATCGGGCGAGAAGGTGAATGGAGGGACGACCAGAGCCGACCCGCCGTGGCGGGTGTCGTCCGCGTTTCGTCAACAAACACGGACGGGACAGAGCCCGTCCCTCCAAGACACGATTATTTTGAGGATGCCTTCGCCTTCCAGCCAGTCGATTGGAACGAGAGCCCCTGGCGCTTCGATTGTCTGATGAAATGGATCTTTGCTTTTCTGCTCGCGGTGCTGATTTTCGGCGGCGCGGCGCTCTTTAGTTACAAGATTTTCGTCCGGCCCGAGATCGTGATGCGGGCCGAGAAAAAATCGGCGGCGACCCCGATCCCGACTCCCGATATCAGCCTGCCGGAATTCCAGGCCGCGCAAAAACTCAAGGCCGAAGGCAAACTAACCGAAGTGCGCGCGGCCCTGACCGCCCTCATTCAAAGATACCCGAGCGGCCCGCACGTCGGGGAAGCGCAGGATCTGCTCGGCGAAGTGAACATCTCCATCCTGCTCTCCGATTATCCGTCGCCCGACAAGGAGGAATACATTGTGCGGAGCGGCGATGTCCTGGCGCGGGTGGCGGGGAAAATGAAATCCACCCCCGAGCTCATCATGCGCACCAACAATCTGAGCGGGACGATGCTGCGCATCGGGCAAAAACTGCTCATCTCGCGGCCCGAATTTTCCATTCTCATCCAACGCAACGCACGGCTCCTTTACTTGCTCGACCACGAACATTTTTTTAAGCGCTATCATCTGCGCGAGGAAAAACTGCCGGCCAATTCGCCGGCCAAGTTGAGCACGCGCGTGGCCGAAATCATGGCCTGGAAAAACGGCAAACGCATCGGCATCGGCAACCCGGAATTTCTCGGGAGCACCCGCTGGATTCGGCTGGGCACGGCCGGGTATGTTCTTTATTCGCTGCCGGATGATTCCCACCAAATCCTCGACGTCCCGCCGCCGACGACGGGGATCGGGATGACCGCGACCGATGTGGAGGAGTTGAGCAGCCTTGTAAACACCAGAACGGCTGTCACGATTACTCCGTGAATCGAGATGCGTTAAATCGAGATTCGGAAGCGCGAGTCGAGCGACTTTCGCTTGATCGATTCACGATTCACGATTCACGATTTAAAGTCCCAATCAGGCCCATGGACTCCCAACCGCTCGATTTCGAAAAGCCAATCCTGGAATTGCAACGCCGGCTTCAGGAGCTCAAATCGCATTCCGATAAACATGAGATCGATTTCGACTCCGAAGTGGAATCGATGGAGCTCAAGATTCGCGAAACGCGCCGCATGATTTACGACAATCTGACGGCCTGGCAACGAGTGCAGATTGCCCGGCACGTGCAGCGGCCGTTTTCGCTCGATTACATCGGGCGCTGCTTTACCGAGTGGGTGGAATTGCACGGCGATCGGGTTTTCGGCGACGACAAGGCGATGCCCTGCGGCCTCGCCCGACTCGGGCCTCAGCGCTGTGTCGTCGTCACGCAACAAAAAGGGCGCAACACAAAGGAAAACGTGATGCGCAATTTCGGCAGCGCCTATCCGGAAGGTTATCGCAAGGCCTTGCGGATCATGCGGCTCGGGGAAAAATTTCAACTCCCGGTGATCGCGTTGATCGATACTCCCGGCGCCTATCCCGGCATCGGTTCGGAGGAACGCCATATCGCCGAGGCAATCGCGGTCAATCTGCGGGAAATGATGGTGCTGCGCGTCCCGATCATCGCCTGCGTCATTGGCGAAGGCGGTTCGGGCGGCGCCCTCGGAATCGGCGTCGCCGATCGCGTCCTCATTCTCGAGAACGCCTATTATTCCGTCATCACCCCGGAAGCCTGCTCCGCGATTTTGTGGAAAGATCGCAAGCACGCACCGGAAGCGGCTGAGGCGCTGAAGTTGACCGCCGATGACCTGATGCGCCTTGGCGTGGTCGATGAAGTCGTGGGGGAACCCGAAGGTGGTGCGCATCGCGACCCCGATCTGGCGGCGGCCAATCTGGGCAGCGCGCTGCGGCGCAACCTGAAGCGCGCGCTCGAGACGCCGATCGATAAGTTGCTGCAGGAGCGCTACGCGAAATTTCGCAAGCTCGGCAACTTCGCCGAGCCAAGACCGGAAAACAGCGCCTAACGCAGTTACCGGCAACCCCCGGCGCACGGCAGACGTCCCCTGTAGACGTCTCCCTCTGGGAGACGCGAGAGTTGCGACCATCGCCCCAAATTCCACCCTCGCCGCCGCGCTTCGCAGCCTCCGGCTCGGAGAGAGCGAAGCGTCTACAACTTGCGCGGCGGATAGAGATAGCGCAGGACCGCTTCGATCCGCGCGCCCCAGGCACGCTCGCTGTGGTCGGCGCCCAGCGCCTCGGTGTAGAGCAGATCGGCACCCGGTTGCCAGCCCTTTGCCACCAGCCGGTCGCGCAACTCGCGCGCGCGTTCCCAGCCCGTTTCCTCGGTCCCGGTATCGAGCCAGATCCTGAGCGGCGGCTTCGGCTTGACCCGGTCCACGATGCGAAAGATCGCGCCATCGTCCCACCAGATGGAAGGCGACATGACTGCGAGGCGGCGAAAAGTCTGCGGGAACCAGAGTCCGAGCGCGAGGGTGGCAAGCCCGCCTAACGACGAGCCGCCGAGCCCGGTCCACTCCGCTTCCGGTTGCGTCCGGTACTCGCGGTCAATAAATGGCTTCAACTCTTCGCGCAAAAAGCGGCCGTACTTCCGCAGCCAGCCCCGGCTGCGTTTCTCGCGCAGCGCATTCACTTCGATCACGCCCCGGGTAGGCGCGTATTCATGAATGCGATTTACGCCCGTGTTCGCGACCGCGACGATGATGAGCGGCTCGATCAGCCGTCCTTCGATGAGGCTTTGCGCGGCCTCGTCCACTCCCCATTCCACCCCGGCAAAAGAAGTGGCTGCGTCGAAAACATTCTGGCCATCGTGCATGTAAAAAACCGGATAGCGCTCCAGGGCGCGCCCGTAACTGCGCGGCAAATAGACCCACACGTCGCGCCGGTTGCGCAGGAAGCGCGAGACGAAGTCGGGGTGGTACTGGATGTTGCCCGTCAGCGTGTGCGTTTCGTCCATCGCCCGGCGCTGTTATCGCCGTGGAAAATCGTCCGCGCAACCGCGGTCAGCTCTCTCTCGTAATCGCAATCGTGCTCGTGCTCCTGCTCGAAATGAATTGGCCGGACGATCGATCACGAGCAGGAGCACGATTACGAGAATGGCATTTTCTCATCGCCAACGGCAGCGGCCTCGGGTTAATTCGCCCTCGCACGATGAACGAACGTTATATCCGCTGGTGGACTCCGCATATGAGCCGGGATTTCGAGATGCTCGTCTTCGGCGACGGCCGCGGGTTGCCGCTCATTCTTTTTCCCACCTCCTTCGGCCGCTACAGCCAGAATAAGGATTTTGGAATAACGGATGCCTGCGCGGCCTTTGTCGACTCCGGGAAGATCACGATCTATTGCCCCGATTCCGCTGATCTCGACGGCTTCTATAACAAGAACATTCATCCCGCCGATCGGATGCGCACTCATAACGGGTTTGAGCGCGTGATTGTGGACGACGTTTTCGATTTCGCGCGCCGCGAGTGCGGCTGTCACCGCGTCGCGGTCTGCGGCGCCAGCCTCGGCGCTTATCACGCGGCCAATATCGCTTTTCGTTTTCCCGATGCGATCAGCTATTTGATCGGCCTGAGCGGGGCTTTTGAGATCAGCGATTTTTTTGACGGCTATCACGACGAAAACATTTATTTCAACAGCCCGTATCAGTATCTTTCGAACCTGCCCGACTCGTGGAAATTCAATCACATGGGCATCATCCTCGGCACCGGCGAGTGGGATAACACCCGGCACGAAAGCCTCCAGCTCTCCGGGATCTTGAATTCCAAGGGCATCCAGCATTGGCTCGACGACCGCAAATGGTGCGGACACGACTGGAATTATTGGCGCGACATGCTGCCTTACTACTTGTCGACGATCTGATTTCTCTCCGCTTCGCATCACAGTGCTTCAAATCCGCTCCGCCACTCCAAAACCTATGAAAAAAATCGGAATCCTTTACGGCCAGGAAAACAGCTTCCCACCCGCGTTCGTCGAGCGCGTGAATCAAAAAACCGGCGGCAACGACATCATGGCCGAGCCGGTCTTAATCGACAAAGTAATCCAGGGCGAATCCGGCGGTT
Organism: Chthoniobacterales bacterium; assembly: GCA_039923575.1. Lineage (GTDB taxonomy): Bacteria > Verrucomicrobiota > Verrucomicrobiia > Chthoniobacterales > UBA10450 > Palsa-1392. The sequence goes on along the minus strand of JBDTCM010000102.1, from coordinate 733 downwards.
ACGATGTGGTCATCGACCGCATCTCGCAGGATGTGCCGTTCTATCGCGGCTGGCTCAAGAACGAAGCGCTCACCGGCTGCGCGGTGGTGAACAATCCGTTTTGGTGGAGCGCGGACGAGAAATTTTTCAACAACGCCCTCGCCACCAAAATCGGCGTGGCCGTTCCGAAAACCGTCCTCCTCCCCTCCCACGACCTGCCGCCCGACACGAGCCACGGTTCATTTCGCAACCTCGCCTACCCGCTCAATTGGGAGGCGATTTTCGGCTACATCGGCTGGCCGGCTTTTTTCAAACCATTCGCCGGCGGCGGTTGGAAAAACGTCTACAAGCTTCATAATTCCGAAGAGTTTTTCCGGGCCTACAGCGAGACCGGTCAGCTCGTCATGATGTTGCAGGAGGAAGTGCAGTTTCAGATGTACTTCCGCTGTTACTCGATCGATCAACGCCACGTGCGGGTGATGAACTATGAGCCGCGCCATCCCTATCACCTGCGTTACCAAACCGACTGGCAGGCGCCGCGCGAGATCCTCGAGAAAGTCGAGCAGGGCGTCCGAACGTTAAACGAATACCTCGGCTATGACCTAAACACGGTCGAATTCGCAATCCGCGATGGCGTCCCGCTGGCGATCGATTTTTGCAATCCCGCGCCGGATGCGGAAGTGGCGTCAGTCGGCCAGGCAAATTTCGATTGGGTCGTCGAAGCCGTCTCGGAAATGGCCATCCGCAAAGCGAA
>JBDTCM010000101.1:0-9108 GCA_039923575.1 Chthoniobacterales bacterium | reverse complement strand
TGGGGGACGGTAGGGGGAATCTTCTCTCCTTCTTACTCTGCTGCGTTACGTCACGTGACGCTAACGTTACGAGTAACGTCTCGGTCACGTTAGCGGTTGAATCCTTTAGGAGAGGAGTCCCGTTTTTGGAACGGTCTCGAAACTTCTGTTGCCGCTCTCGGCTTGACTCGCGAATCTTGTCGAGGCCTTCAATATTTTGGTGCTTCGCCCAATTTTTGATGACGATTCGATTGCTTTCGGTGATTTGGACCATACCGAATTTGACGAAGGTCGATAGCGCCAGGCTGACCAGGGTAAGCTTCCGGTGGAAGATCGTGGCGAGCATTGGCTCGGTGTAAGCCATGTCCTCGTTGAGGTAGATTTCGCCTCCGGCGTTGACCTTGGCGGCGAGGCTGAGAAGCTTGATCCAGACGACCAGGATGCCATCGGAATCCGGAAGGGCGTCGATCAATCGAATCTTCTCATCGTCGAACATCCCGACGGATACTTTCAGCCATTTTACTTCGCTCATGAGTCTCCTCCTCCGAGTTCCTCTAAGGCGACTCGGAGCGCTTCCATCACCCAGGCAATCTGTTCTTTGGGGATCCTGAGCCATGGGGCGTCTCCTTCTTGGAAAACGGCACCGGTTAGCACAACGCTCTCGTTTTCCGTTTCGATAATCAGCTCGGCCGAGCGCCACTTCATGCGAATGTCTCTCCGGTCGGAACAAAACTCGTAAGGTTCGGGTCGGTTACATCCGCATGACTCAGTGACTGCTCATCACTTTGCCCGTTCGACCGGCCGTTTGGAACCGGGTCAGCCGAGCGCCCTAATGGCGCCAAATTCTCCCCGAGCAAACCTATTGCTGCAGCCGGCTCGTCGATCATTCGCCGAGGCACTCTCTTTAAGCGTAACGACTCTATTAAATCCGCGCGATCACTGTTACAGGGCGCTATGGCGATAGGAATTGGAACCGGCCGCGCGAAAACAAAGAACCGACGAGCGGCTACTTCGGTTCTCAGTCCGTGACCCTGGTTTGACTGTCCCAGTCCCGGACCGCGGAGAGAGGCACGCGCCAACGATTCCCGATCAGGTACGCCCTGAGCTGACGGGTTACCTTGATGCGGTGCATCACCGCCGCGATCGAGATTTGCCGTGCCTTGGCGATCTGTTCCGGAGAAAAGAAAGGCTCCAGCGTCACATGTAATTTCAGCAAGTCCACCAGTCGCGCTCGCTTGACGCCCTTCACCGCGGTTTCGATTTCCTTGTAGGATTTGCCGATGAGATCCATCCGGTATTCTAGTTCGCACCGATGTCCAGTCGAAAAAAAAGAGCGCGCGAATCTTCGGGTGGGTCTGCATTTTGCTGGCTCCTGGCTTACCCAATCACCAACTCCGCCGATTCCGCCTCTTGAGCCTTTCGCATAACTGCGAGTAGCTTCTGGACGTTGATGAAAACGGCACCCCGAGTTGTTCCGCGAGTTCTTAGAGAAAAAAGAAACCGGTCGGCCGGTGGCAGCTTCGCATTTGTATCGATCAACCAACTCCGCGACGTCGAAGAGATGGGGTCGCGCTCTCCCGGGCGTGGGAGCCGCGCAATTTCTGGCAGAGCGGGAGCTGGGACCGTTTGAAAGTGCGCCGCGAGTGCAGGAGGGATTGGACCTGAGGCCGTGGGCAACCCCGTGATAATCTGAGTTGGTGCATCGATCTTGTCGTTCATTACGAACGTCTAAAACATAGCAACCCGCCAATTGCCAACCAAAGTCTCCGAAGTTAGACCGACTTGGACCAAGATTGCGTGCTTCAGGATTTCCAAAATGCCTGAGTATTCCGGCGTAATGGGCTCCGCTTCCCCAGCGCTAGGATCGCTTGTACGTTGCTCAGCGTTTCCCGCTTCCGATCGGACTTTTTTGCTTTGGTTTTCGTTTTCTTGCCGCGTCGCCACGGGTTTTGAAGCGCACCGGCTTCTTTGAAGCTGAAATACTTTGTACCGCCCGCGACAATCACATGGTCCAGAAACTTGATGCGCAGAAGGGCGGCGCCGTCGGAGATTTCCGCCGTGATGCTCCGATCGGGTTCACTCGGCATCGGATCACCCGATGGATGATTGTGCATAAGCACAATCGCGTAGGCGTTCAGAGCGATTGCCGGCCGAAATACGTCCCGCGGGTGCACAATGCTTTCATTGAGCGTGCCTAACGACACTAGCGAGAGTTTCTGCGCGGGCCATCCGCCCTAATTCTCTGACCGCAAGAATGCGGACCTCGGCTCCGATCAGTGAGTCTGCAAAAGTTGTTGGGGAAGATGGCCGCCATAGGTCAGAAGCTTTTCATCGGGAATCACCTCTTGCGGGGGCGCGTGCCGTGACCGGGCGATGACCGTCCAGACGCCCGGAACTCCTTGGTTGCGGCTTTGCTCTGCGGCTGTAGGAGAACAGCCAGAGAGGGCAACGCAGCGACGGCTAGCCGTTTCTCTGCGGCGCCAACGTGGGTGTAAATCTGACTGACGGCCTTACTCTCGTGCCCGATGATGTCCATGACGACGGACTGCGGCACACCGGCGTTCTTCAAGAGGCTCGTCGCGGTATGCCGAAACGAGTGAAACGACACCTCGCTCGCCTTTCGCCGTGAGTTCCGGCCGGTGCCGTCCTTTGCCTTGCGGTGCGATCGCCGAATTACCAGGCCCGCCTTCGCGAGGATGTCGTGAAATTGGTTCGAGAGCGCTCCGACTGTTCCTGCTTTCGCGCGCACCAGACACGCCGCGGCCTTCGTGAAGATGAATTCCACGGCATTGTCTGGGGCCGATAAACCGAGGAGGTAGTCCGAAAGCGGGGGGTGCGAGCGGAACCAGCACGCGCCGCTTGGTCTTTCGCGTCGTCAGCGCGAGTTCGCCGCGGACCAAATCGACATTTTCCCAGCGCAGCCTAACGATGTCGCTCAAACGCAGTCCCGTGTAGAGGCCGCAGAGAACGATTCCCTCCCACTCGCTGTCCTTCACGACCCGCAGAATTCGTCCGATTTCGGGGAGCGTGAAGGCGCGCCGGCGATCGGCCGCTTCTGGATTCTTTTTGATGCCGCGCACAAACGCCGCCGGATTTTCGATTTCGAACCGCTCTGTCGCGGATTTGAACATTTGCCTAACGATCTTCACCGCGTCGTTCACTGAAGACGGCGCGAGCCGCGCGTGAAGATGATCGCGAAACCGAACCACCAGGCCATCGTCCTGATTTCCAAACCCGAGCAGCTCGCGGTCCGCGGCCTCGCCGATCAGCCTAACGAATTCCTCAACCGCCTGTTTGTATTTCAGGTAGGAGGTCGGCGCAATCTGTGGTTCGATCGTTTTTAGCCAGGCCTGCGAGAATGCTCGCAGTGAGCCGGCGCCCATTTCCCGGCCGGCGACCAGCTTGAACACGTCGGCAAACGCGACCTGGGTGGCCTTGCGGGCTCGCAGATCCTGAATCTTATCAACGAACGAAGTGATGGCGCGCTCGTCCATCGCGCCGCGCCCCGCGTCCTCGAGTGCGTTCGCGATTTGCGTCGCCAACTTGTGATTGGCTGTCTTTACGCTGCGCTTCCAGCGCAGAACGTCGGCGGAAGTGTGGACGTTGAAACAAGCGGCCCAAAACGGGGAATTCGGAAGTTTCCAGATGCTCGCCACAACTCGCGACTAAGCACGCGAGTAAGAACAACGTCAATCCTTTCGTTGTCGCCAATGACGATTTTACCTAGGAGCCGGCGTGGAACGATAGCAGTTTGAATATCCGTGGGTTCGAATCTCACCCCTTCCGCCACATCAAACTTCGTCTTTCAGCTCCAGGTCCTCGCGATGCCGAGAGTATTTGCTCGGCTCGAGCGCGTTGAGTCGGCGCAGGACCTCCGCGAGCAGGAGCTCGTTTTTCAAGTTCACCCGGTAATCGAGATCAGCCCGTAGTCGGTCTTTCTGTCCCTGGCGATTCTGCGACATCATGATGATGGGTGCCTGCAATCCCGCCACCATGCCGAGGACGAGGTTGAGCAGAACGTAGGGAAACGGATCGAAGGCGCCCGTATAAAGCATCCAGCTGTTGAGCATGATCCAGAAAAGCGAGAAGGCGATGGAAGCTCCGATGAATTTCCAGCTCCCGCCGAACTCCGCGATCAAATCCGCCGCCCGATCGGCGACGGTGAGGTGGGCCGCTTCTTCCTCATTCGCGTTGCGCGAAACGCGATGCCGCAACAGATCGTCCGTCCGACGCAAGCGATGTGTCAGCGCGGTCAGAATGCCGAGCGCGATATCCGGATTTTTGCGCAGGAAGGAACGAAAATCCTCGCGCGCCAATACCGCCAGCCGGGAATCGACGCTGGCGGTGGCGTCGGCGGAACGAGGGTTGCCATCGAGCAGCGACATCTCGCCGAAGAAGTCTCCGTTGCCCATTTCCGCGAGCGTCGTGTCGTGTCCGTCCGCGTCTTTCACGCTGATTCGCACGTTGCCGTTCTCGATCAAATACATGGCGTCGCCGGGTTCGCCGCGATGAAAGACCGACGTGCCCGCGGTTACCTCGTGTCGCGTGAGCAAGGCGCATAATTCCTCGGCCGCTTCGTTGTCGAGCGCGCGAAAGAGAGGGACGGACCGCAAGGCGTCTATTTTCATGAAAAACAGGTCCGGGCGATCGCAGGGTGGGTCATTTGCAGACTCTCTATTTATCCAATCTGAAATCGCGAGGCGAGTCGAAAAATCAAAGCGACCGGGTTCCTTCTGTCAGTGGACGCCGAAGAGCGAGGACGCGCAATGTCGTCCGCGAGCGAGCGTCCCGCGCCTAAAGATCGTTCAGTGCGCGCTGCGCCTTTTCGACGTCGGAGGGTCGCAAGATCATCAGGCCCTGCTGCGATTTCGGACTCGATGCCAGGTAGGCATACTCGATATTGATTCCGGCCTTGGCCAAACGGTCGGCGATGCTCGCCAGCACTCCGGGTTCGTTGTTGCTCTCGATCATGAGGACGTCATTCTCGAGCGCGAGCACGCCGCGTTCGCCGAGGATCATGAGCGCTTTGGTCGGATCGCTCACCACCATGCGGACGACGGCGTGATCAATCGTGTCCGACGTGGCGAGGGCGTGGATGTTAATCTCTGCCGCGGCCAATTCCGTGCAGACGCGCGAGAGCGCTCCGGGGCGATTCCCGAGAAAGACGGCGAGTTGCGTGGCGGTCTCGATCGACACTTGCGGATTCATGGGAGACAGAATGCGCGCGTCGCGAAGCGCTGACAATCAAAACTAATGGAATGCAGAATTGGTTAGGAGGGCGCCGCCAGCGCGAAATGCCGCGGACGAGGGGTCCAGAAGAGAACCCACGCAAAAAAAGTCTCGACAGTAAATCGCGAGTTGTAGTAAATAATAAACAAATGACGGTTCCATTACGGGGCGTGAAGGATCAGGGACATCGATTCCAGCAATAAGAACATCAAATCTCTCAATTACCAATCGATCAGCGGTCGATTCGCGCCAGCTCGAGAAGCGAGCGTGCCTGGTCGTTAGGCCAGGTGATCGTTCCCGGGGGCCAGGGCGGCGAAGCCTCTATCTTACCGCAAACACGCAAAAACCTATTGACATTTCTCATTAAAATAGTCATTATCGCAATTTTACAGAGAAATCTGTTTGACATCTCTTCGCAGTTCAGCCAATCCCACCAGTCACCCGCACAGCAATAAAAAAAAGAAAACCTATGATCCCAATTAATCGTCGATTATTGACCGGCCTCCTCGGCAAGATTTGCCTTGGCCTGTTCGCAGCCACGACGGCGCTGACCCTCGCGCCAAAAGTATCCGCTAGTCCCATACCCGGAGATTTGTACGTTTCGGATCTGGCGAGCAATTCAATCATCGTCTACCGGCCGGATGGCACCTCCTTTACCTTTGCGACAGGGCTCAACAGTCCTCAGGGTTTGACCTTCGATCCAGCCGGCAATCTCTACGTGGCTGATGGTGGCAGCGGCAACCTCTATAAATATACTGTCCCGGGCGGAGTTCAGAGTCTTGTGGCTTCCGGCTTTTCGGATCCCGTCGGCGTCGTTTTAAACGGACTGGATGTGCTGGTTTCGGAAAGTACGGCTGATGTTGTCACAAGGGTGGCTCCGAATGGAAACAAGACGGTGTTTCCGGTCACTGTCACGACTCCTCTTGGGCTGACTTCGGTGAGCGTCAACCAGACGTTGAACGTTTATGTCGCGGCAGCCAACGGGGCCATAAAGGTGGCTCCGGACGGAACGGCTACGACCATCTATTCGGGGGCCGATAGCCGCTTTATCGCGGTTGATGCCAGTGGAAGCGTTTTCCTAAGCCTTGGCAATACGGGTTCGGTGATAAAGATCCCCGTGGTCGGAGGGTCCTCGACTTTTGCTTCAGGCCTGAATGATCCTCATGGGATGGCATTTCGGCCCAAGAAATTCAATGGCGACACGGACGGTGTGGGCAATCTCTTTGTGGCTGATCCCGCGGGGGGATTCATTTTCCAGATTACTCCGGACGGAGTAAAGACTGCTTTCGCCAGCACCGGTAAACCCAACTTCCTCGTTTTCGGAACGGGAACCCTATTGCCACCGGTGATCAACAGTCCATTGTCCGTGACTGCAACACAAGGGCAGCCGTTCTCTTATCAAATCACCGCCACTAACTCACCGACGAGCTTCGACGCGACTGGTTTGCCCACAGGACTGACGGTTGATACCGCTACCGGCTTGATCAGTGGAACGCCCTCGGTGAACGGCACGTTCCAAGTTTCTCTCAGCGCAACAAACGCGGCTGGTTCCGGCACTGCGACGCTAACGCTCGACGTCACGGCAATTGCCGCGGCACCGGTCATCACCAGTGTAACGTCCGCGAGTGCGACAGAGGGGCAATCGTTCTCGTATCAAATCACCGCCACTAACTCACCGACGAGCTTCAGCGCGACTGGTTTGCCCACGGGACTGACGGTTGATACCGCTACCGGCTTGATCAGTGGAACGCCCTCGGTGAACGGCACGTTTCAAGTTTCTCTCAGCGCAACAAACGCAAGTGGCACTGGCACCGGGGTGTTGACGCTCAATGTCGCCGCCATTCCAACTCCATCCCCGACCCCCGGGCTCCTGCGAAATATCTCTACCCGGGATGACGTGCTCACTGGAGACAACATTTTAATCGGTGGATTCATTATCACGGGCGGCACAACGCCCAAAACCGTGGTTATCCGCGGTATCGGTCCCTCCCTTGGGACCGGCAATCCCCCGGTTCCCGGAGCGTTGGCCGATCCCGTGCTTACCTTGACCATGCCCGATGGCAGCGTTGTCACGAACGACAATTGGAAGGATAACAGTCCGGCCGATCAGACAATCATCACCGCAAACGGCCTGGCTCCAGGTTCCGATTTGGAATCAGTCATCGTCGCGACTCTGGCGCCAGTAGATCCGAATGTGACGGGAAGCGGTATGTATACGGCCAAGGTCGTCGGCGTGAACAATGGGACTGGTATCGCTCTGGTGGAGGTCTATGACCTTGACGATCCTTTGGCTTTGACGACTACCTCGCAGCTGGCCAACATCAGCACCCGCGGATTTGTCGGCACTGGGGACAACGTGCTCATCGGCGGATTTATCTCCGGCCCTGGCTCCAACGACGGCAAGGTGCTGGTGCGGGGTCTCGGACCAAGCTTATCTAACGCCCAAGTCCCGGGCGCCTTGGCAGATCCGACTTTGGAACTGTTTGACGGGAACGGTAACAGTATTGCGTTCAACGATAATTGGCAGGATACCGCTGGCGCTGAGATTTTGGCGACCGGTTTGGCTCCAACGGATCCTTCTGAATCGGCGATTCTGACCACGCAGGTGGCAGGTAATTATACCTTCATCGAGAGAGGCATCAACGACACGACGGGCGTCGGACTGGTCGAGGCCTACCACCTGCCCGCTACACCTGCCGGGGCGCGGACGCACTAAGAGCTAGTCACATTCCCAAGTAAGAAAAAGAACCTCGCCGGCGACTTCCCGTTGCTGGCGAGGTTTCTTTTTTGTCGCAAACCAACGAAACAATGCCGGATCGGGCGCGTGGCGTTGAGCCACAACCCTTGAAAGTTCGGATTTCAGTTCGAGGTTCCGCGGACCAATGGAAACGACAACGTTGCGCATCGAAGCCACGGTGACTAATACCGCCAAGATCAGAAACAACTTTCCCGGCCTGCAACGGCTTCATCAGGGCAAACCGGTGGCCTTCTTTGACGGTCCCGGTGGGACGCAAGTGCCGGCCATGGTCGCGGAGGCGATGAGCGATTATCTGCTGCGCCACAACGCCAATACCCATTGGGCATTTCCAACCAGTGTCGGCACCGACGCGATCATCCTGGGAGCGAGAAGTGCCCTGGCAGATTTTCTGAACGCCTCGCCTAATGAAATCGCGTTTGGCGCGAACGTGACCACGCTCACCTTCCATCTCGGGCGGGCGCTGGGACGAGGCTTCGGCGCGGGCGATGAAATCATCGTCACCGAGTTGGATCACCATGCCAATGTCGCGCCTTGGCGTGCGCTGGAAAAAGAGCGTGGCGTTACGATTCGCGTGGCTACGATGATTCCGGAGAGCGGCCAACTCGATTGGGACGACTTCGGTAAGAAATTGAACCGGCGCACCAAACTGGTCGCGATCGGTGCCGCCTCCAATGCCGTTGGCACCATCACTGATGTGCGGCGCGGCGCGGAAATGGCGCACGCGGTGGGCGCGCAAATTTTCGTCGACGCCGTGCATTACGCGCCGCACGAGTTGGTCGACGTGCAGGCGATCGATTGCGACTTCCTTTGTTGCTCGGCCTACAAATTTTACGGACCGCACATCGGCGTCCTTTACGGTCGCGCTGACCTGCTGGGCTCGCTCGATTTTCCGAAACTGATACCCGCGCCTGATACCGCTCCGGAACGCGCCGAAACTGGGACGCAGAATCACGAAGGGATCGCTGGGGCCGCTGCCGCCGTGGATTTTCTCGCTTCGCTTGCTTCCGGGGCGACCCGGCGGGAGCGCCTCGGCGCGGCTTATGCCGAACTCCAGGAACGAGGCGGCGAACTCGTTAGGCAGCTCTGGCAGGGTTTGAGCGAAACTGAAGGCGTAAAGACTTTTGGACCGTCTCCGGCCGAGC
>JBDTCM010000100.1:0-7119 GCA_039923575.1 Chthoniobacterales bacterium | reverse complement strand
AAGGATTTATTGGCAAATATCAGACCATCTTCTGGCTCTCGATTGTTTATTGCTTCGGCCATTTCGCGCTTGCCTTGAACGATACCCGGCTCGGCCTGCTCATCGGGCTCGGGCTCATTTCCTTCGGCTCCGGCGGCATCAAGCCCTGCGTTTCGGCCAACGTCGGCGACCAGTTCGGCGAATCGAACAAGCACTTGCTCTCGAAAGTTTTCGGCTGGTTCTATTTTTCGATCAACGCCGGTTCTTTCATCTCCACCATTGCCTGCCCGTTTCTGCTCCACAGTCCGAACTGGGGCCCGAGGTGGGCCTTCGGTTTGCCCGGCGTGATGATGGTGCTGGCGACCGTTTTCTTTTGGGCTGGGCGCAAGAAATTCGTCCACATCCCGCCGGCCGGCTTTGGCTTTCTCAAGGAGCTCTTCGTCGACGGACTCGGTATCCTCGGATTGCCTTTTATTTTTCTGCAAACGGCCGTCGCGTCTCTCTGGAATTTCTTGCGACGTCGGGCCGGGAAATTTGACCTTCTTTCGGGCAAAACCTTTGGACAGTACTACCGGACGTACGGTTTCGGCGCGCTCGGGCGGCTGGCCATTGTCTACGTTTTCGTGGCAGTTTTCTGGTCGCTCTGGGATCAGAGCAGCGGTGGTTCGTGGACGTTGCAGGCGCAGCACATGAATTTATACGCGCCGTGGCTCCCTTGGGTGAGCCTTGGTTTCTCGCCCTTCCATTTCGATATGGGCTGGGGTTTAACCATGCTCCCGTCGCAGGTTCAGACGGCCAATCCGATCCTGATTCTGATCTTCATTCCGATCGTCAATTACATCTTGTATCCGATGATCGACAAGGTTTTCTTCCTCACTCCGCTGCGCAAAATCGGGATCGGTCTTTTTTTCACCGCGGGCAGTTATGTCGTCATCTGGTATATCCAGAAACTGATCGACGGGGGCGGACGGCCGGGCGTGAACTGGCAATTCCTCGCCTATGTCATCCTCACGCTGGGCGAAACGATGGTCTCGATCACCGGGCTGGAGTTTTCCTACACCCAGGCGCCGAACAAAATGAAGAGCGCGGTCATGGCGCTCTGGCTCCTCACCGTTTCGATGGGTAATCTTTTCACTGCGGCGGTCAATTATTTCATCCGCAATGCCGACGGCACGGTGAAGATGAACGACCAGCAATATTTCCTCTTCTTTGCCGCCTTGATGTTGGTCGCAGCCGCCGTCTTCGTGGTCGTCGCCATGTTCTACAAGGGCCAGACCTACCTGCAATCGCAGGAAGTCACGCCCGACGAATACGCGACCGAGCCGTTGCTTTCGAGCGGCGCGCCGAGCTAATTCCTTTCCGACTTTTCTTTTCGCGTCGTGGGCGCGAACATGGGCTTGCGCATGCCGACGCCGAACGAAGAATACGTCCTTGATCTCCTGCGCGACGTGGGACCGGTGACGCGCAAGCAAATCGAAGAAGCGCGCGCCAATCTCAACGGCTCGGCCAGCGTCGTCGATGTCCTCGTCAGGCAGGGTGTCGTCTCGGCCGACGATATTTCCCGCAGCCTCGCCGCCCAGGCGCAGATGCACTGGGTCGACCTGGCCGACCTCGTCGTGCCGCAGGATGTGATCAACGAGATCAAACCGCAGGACGCGCGCCGTTTTAAGATGATCCCGATCGCGCGCAACGAGCACGGCCTCGTCGTCGCGACCGGCGATCCGCTCGATTTCGACAGCATCGACAGCCTCAGCTTTTTGTTGAAACGCGAGATCGAGTTGGTCTGCACCACGCCGGAAAAAATCCGCCAGTCGCTCATCAAATATTACGGGAGCGCAGAAGAAGCGGTCGATGTTCTGCAGAAAAAAATCGGCGATGCCGCGCTCGAGGAACTCGATATCGCGGCGGGCGCGGAGTTGCCGGAAGGCGAAGGAGGCGACGCGCCGATCGTGCGCATGGTGTCGATGCTCCTGCTCGAAGCGCACAAGCTGGGTGCGAGCGACATTCATCTCGAGCCACTCGAGAAAAGTTTCCGCGTCCGCTTTCGCATCGACGGCGTCCTCCAGGAAATGCAGTCGCCGCCGAAGAAGTTGCAGTCCGCCATCATCAGCCGGCTCAAGATCATGACCGCCTCGATGAGCATCGCGGAGAAACGGCTCCCGCAGGACGGCCGCATCCAGGTGAAGATTGGCAAAAAATCGATCGACCTGCGCGTCTCGACCGTGCCGACCAATCACGGCGAAAGCATGGTCATGCGTTTGCTCGACAAGACGAGCCTGCTCCTCGGTTTGCCCGAGCTTGGGTTCCTGAGCGATGACCAGGAAACTTTCGAACGCCTCCTGCGCGCCCCCGACGGCATCCTGCTCGTCACCGGCCCGACCGGTTCCGGCAAAACGAGCACGCTTTACGCCTGCCTCAATTACATCAACAAACCCGACCGCAAGATCATCACCGTCGAAGAGCCGGTCGAATATCAGATGAACGGGATCAACCAGGTGCAGGTAAATTCCGAGATCGGAATGACTTTTCCCGCCGCGCTCCGTTCCATTCTGCGTCAGGCGCCGAACATCATCATGATCGGCGAGATTCGCGATCTCGAGACCGCCTCGATCGCGACCAACGCCAGCCTCACTGGCCACCTCGTCTTCAGCACCCTGCACACCAACGACGCGCCCTCCGCGATCGCGCGCCTCATCGACATCGGGGTGCAGCCGTTTCTGGTCGCGACCGCCATCCGCGCGATCATGGCGCAGCGGCTCGTTAGGCGACTTTGCATCAACTGCAAGGAACCAGGGCAACTCTCCGATTCGGAACTGCGCGCCTTGCGCATCGAGTCTTCTCAACTGGGCGAGGCCAACGTCATGCGGCCGGTCGGCTGCGAGCGCTGCCGGCAGACCGGCTACAAAGGGCGCATGGGAATTTTCGAGGTCTTCGAGATCGACGACGAAGTGCGCCACATGGTTAACAACCGCTCCTCCACGATGGTGCTGAGGCAGCGAGCCCGCGAACTCGGGATGCGCACCCTGCGCGAAGATGGCGTGCGCAAAGTGCTCGCCGGCATGACGAGCGCCGAGGAAGTGATTTCGATCACGCTGGGAGACCTCAACTGATGAATAACGAACGACTCGCCGATCTTCGGAAGTCAGGCTTCCAGCCTGACTCGGCGGGTAGGCATCTTGCCTGTCCGGGAGGCGCGCGGCGCAGGAACCGACCGGCTGGAAGCCCGTCGGCCGAGTCAGGCAGGATGCCTAACTTCCTATGAACAACGAACGACTCGCCGATCTTTTTATCGACCAGGGCCTGATGGACCGCGCCCAGGCCGACGACGTCCTGCTCGAGACGACGCAAAACGGGAAAGCGATCGACCAGGCGATGGTCGATCACGGGATTGTCGACGAAGCGCAATTCTACAAAGCCATCGCGGACGCGCTCGGGACCGAGGTGGTCGACCTCGACCAGATTGAGTTTACCCCGCAAATCCTGCACCTCATCCCGGCCGGTCTGGCGCGGTTGCATCGTGCGCTGCCGATCGGCGAAGCGGACAACGCCATCCGCATCGCCTTGGTCGACCCGCTCGATACCCAGACGATCGAAGACCTGCGTTTCGCCCTCGGGCGCGACATGGAGGTCTTGCTCGCCCCCAGCCTGCAGATCGAGGAGCGGCTGCGGAAACACTACGGCGAAGACACCTCCAGCATGGAGGACATCCTCAAGCAGCTCGGCGAAACGGGCGAGTTGATGACCCTGGCCGGTGACAGCGCGACCGGCGCCAACGTGGAAGCGGAAGCTAACGCCACGCCGATCATCCGCTTTGTCGATTTGATTCTCTATCAAGCGATCCAGGACCGTGCCAGCGACATCCACTTCGAGCCGTTCGAGGCGGAGTTCAAAGTCCGCTATCGGGTCGACGGCGCGCTTTACGAAATGGCGCCGCCGCCGCGCCACCTCGCCCTCCCCGTCATCTCGCGCGTCAAGGTGATGGCGAACATGAACATCGCCGAGCGCCGCCTCCCGCAGGACGGTCGCATCCAGAAAAACATCGCCGGCCGCGTGGTCGATTTGCGCGCCTCGACTTTGCCGACGCAGTTCGGCGAGAGCGTGGTCTTGCGCGTGCTCGATCGCTCCACCGTCAATCTCGACCTCGAAGCGCTCGGGATGCCCGATTACATCCTTAGTTACATCCTCGAGGTGATCAATCGGCCTAACGGAATCTTTATTGTCACCGGTCCGACCGGTTCCGGCAAAACGACCACCCTTTATTCCTGCCTGCGCAAGATCAACACGATCGACGCCAAACTCCTGACCGCGGAAGAGCCGGTCGAGTACGACCTCGAGGGCGTGATGCAGGTACCGGTGAACGACGCCATCGGCCTCTCCTTTGCCCGCGTCCTGCGCGCCTTTCTGCGCCAGGATCCGGACCGCATCATGGTCGGTGAAACGCGCGATCTCGAGACGGCGCAGATCGCGATCCAGGCCTCGCTCACCGGGCACCTCGTCTTCACCACCCTGCACACGAACGACGCCCCCGGCGCGATCGCGCGCCTCATCGACATGGGGGTCGAGCCTTTCCTCATTTCCTCCACGCTCGATGCCGTCCTCGGACAACGCCTGATCCGGAGCATTTGTCCCGATTGCCGTACGACCTATCAGCCTAACGAGTCGCTCCTCGCCCAGCTCAATCTCGCGCCGCATGAAATCGGCGACCGCCATTTTTACTACGGCAAAGGCTGCGACAAGTGCAACCGCACCGGCTACAAGGGGCGCAAAGGCATTTACGAGCTGATGAAAATCACCGACCCGATTCGCAGCTTGATCAACGAGCGCGCGCCTTCCGTCGTCTTGAAACAAAAGGCGATCGAGCTCGGGATGGTGACGCTGCGCGAGGACGGCGTGCGCAGCATTTTCGAAGGCCACACTACGATCGAGGAAGTGCTCAAGTACACCTGACGCGCCGCGGCGCTTCCGGGGAGCACGGGCTGCCAGCGTCGTTGGAGGCAGTCTGCCTCCAACTGAAGGCGGGATAGCGTGCGGAGATTTCCTAGAAACGATGCCGTTATCCTGGCCTCGAGTAGGTGGCGCTACGCGCAAACGCATTCGGCTAACAGCCAAACGCTGGACGGGCTAACAGCCCGTGCTCCCCGGAAAAATCGTGCAACGTCAGCACACAAAACCTCGACAGACCTTTCCCCGGTCCCTATTCTCCAAGGCGACATCTATGCCGCGATTTACCTACATAGCGCTCGACGCACGTGGCCAGGAATCCACTGGCCTGGTTGAAGCGCTCTCGACCAACGACGCCATCGGCCAACTCCGCCAGGCCGGTTATTTTCCGACCAACGTCTACGAGGAAGGGCAGGGTGGTACCGCGCAAAAGAAGGCGGTCCGCGCGGCCAAGTCGGGCGCTACCGCCGCGGCCGGGGCGAAGAAAAAAGGGATCGTTCTCTTTCAGAAAAAAACGGTCAAAGCCAAGATCCTGATGATCTTTACCCGGCAGCTCGCGACCCTCGTCGATGCCGGCCTGCCCCTGCTCCGGGGCTTGAATGTCCTAGAGAAACAGGAACGCGACGTCGTCCTCAAGAGCACGATTAGTCAGCTCGCCGAGTCCGTGCAGGGCGGTAGCACCTTTTCCGAGAGCCTCGGGCAACACCCGCGAATTTTTAACAAACTCTTCGTCAACATGGTCAAAGCGGGCGAGCTCGGCGGCGTGCTCGAACTCGTCCTCGGACGTCTCGCCGAGTTCCAGGAAAAAGCGCAGAAGGTTAAGAACAAGGTCAAGTCCGCGATGATTTATCCGGTCATCGTGCTTTCCCTCGCGATGGTCATCATGGCCTTCCTGATGGTCTTCATCGTGCCGAAATTCCAATCGATCTTCCACGACATGCTGGGCGACAAGCCGCTCCCGGCGATTACCGAGTTTGTCATTGGCATCAGCAATTTCATGCAGAACCACTGGCTGCTTTTGCTCGGCGGCCTTGCCGCCGTCTTCTTCGGGATCAAAGCCTTCGCCCGCACCACCGGTGGCCGCGCGTTCCTCGACCGGGTCGCCTTGCGCGCGCCGCTCTTCGGCGATTTGACGCGCAAAAGCTCGATCTCGCGTTTTGCCCGAACGTTAGGCACGCTCGTCACCAGCGGCGTCCCCATTTTGCAGGCGCTCAATATCACCCGCGAAACCCCGACAACAGCGTGATCGCGAACGCCATCACGCAGGTGCACGACTCGGTTAAGGAAGGCGAATCGATCGTGCAACCATTGGAAGCGAGCGGTGCTTTTCCGCCCATGGTCATCAGCATGATCGACGTCGGCGAGGAAACCGGCCAGTTGCCCGAGATGCTGCTCAAGATCGCGGAGGTTTACGACGACGAAGTGGACACGGCGGTCACGGGACTGACCTCGATGCTGGAGCCGATCATGATTGTGCTGCTGGCGGTGATCGTCGGCACGATCGTGATCGCGTTGTTCATGCCCTTGATCAGCATCATCGGCGGCCTGCAAGCGCAGAACTGACGAATGGAGGATTTCGCGGGATCGTTAGGGGCGCGACCGGTTGGGATGCGCCGCCGAAGTTTCACCATCGTCGAGGTTTTGGTCGTGATGGCGATCATCCTCGTGCTCGCGGGTTTGGTCCTGGCGACGAGCAGCTACGTGCACAACAAAGGTGCGCGATCTCGCGCCGAAGCCGAGATCGCAGCAATGTCGGCCGCGCTGGAGAATTACAAGGCGGATAATGGGGTGTATCCAAGTGGTACCGCGACGACTTCTCTCGATGCGAGAGCAGCAGCTGCTCTGGACCCGGCGACGTACAAGGCAGCGAGTCTATTGCTCTACGAACAGCTCTCTGGCGATCTCAACAATGATCGAGTGGCAGAAGCGAGATCGTATTTCGCCTTCAAGGACAACCAACTTAGTCCAGCGACTGGCGATGTGATGTATATTAAAGACCCGTTTGGCAACAGCTACGGGTATTCGACGATTTATCAGACCGACCCGGCCAAGGGCTACAATCCCACCTTCGATCTCTGGAGCACTGCCGGCTCGACTACTTCCGCCGCCGGCTGGATCAAGAATTGGTAGGGCGATTCCCCTTTCGAACCTGGACATGCGGAAGCATGTCCCTCCGGAGGGACGCGCTTCTGCGCGTCC
>JBDTCM010000099.1:0-5724 GCA_039923575.1 Chthoniobacterales bacterium | reverse complement strand
TTGAAGGCCCATGTTGGGGTCACAATGGATTCGGGGCAAGCGAAGTTTTCGGCCCTGCGGCATTTAATTTTTCGGCGGAAATCCTTGAAAATCTCCGGCTAAGAAGGAAATGCGCCGCCCGCAGCGGGCTGGAACGGAGGCTCGAATGGCATCCCGTGCGCTTCCGCAACCGCCCGATGCGTGAGGCGGCCATCCATCGTGTTGATGCCGCCGACCAACGCCGGCTGGCGTTCGCACGCTTCCTTCAAACCGAGGTCGGCGAGCAACTCGACGTAGCGATAGGTAATATTAGTGAGCGCCTGCGTGGCGGTGCGCGCGTAGGCCGCCGGCATGTTGGCGACGCAGTAATGAATGACGCCTTCTTCGACGTAGACCGGGTCGAGATGCGTCGTTGGGCGGGAGGTCTCGACGCAACCGCCTTGATCGATCGCGATATCGACGACGACGCTGCCCGGACGCATCTCGCGCAACATTTCGCGCGTGATCAGCTTGGGCGCTTTCGCTCCCGGCACGAGCACCGCGCCGATGAGCAGGTCTACTCCCGGCATCAATTCCTGCAAATGCGCCTCGCTTGAGTAAAGGGTATGCGCGGAGTGCATCGTGATATCGAGAAACCGCATCCGTTCGAGGTCCACTTCGAGAATGGTGACGTCGGCGCCGAGGCCCGTCGCCATGCGGGCGGCGTTCACGCCCGAGGTGCCACCGCCGAGAACGACCACCTTGCCCGGCAGAACCCCGGGCACACCGCCGAGCAGGACGCCGTTGCCGCCGTTGTGTTTGGCGAGAAAGTAAGCGCCCATCACGACCGACATGCGCCCGGCGATCTCGCTCATCGGCTCGAGCAAGGGCAGGCGATTTCCGACCTGGATTGTTTCGTAGGCCACTCCCGTGACGCCGGATTTCATGAGCGCTTCGGTGAGCGACCGGCTCGCGGCGAGATGGAGATATGTGAAAAGAATCTGTCCCTTGCGCAGGAGCTCGTATTCCGCCGGGAGCGGCTCCTTCACTTTCACGATCATCTCCGCCTGCCGGAAAAGTTCGGGCGCGTTGTCGATGATTTTCGCTCCGGCCGCGGCATAATCGGAGTCGGGATAACCGGTGCCCACTCCCGCATTTTTCTCGACCAGCACGGTGTGGCCGCGCTTGCTCAGTTGATACGCTGCGGAGGGCAGGAGGCTGACCCGGTTTTCCTGCTGCTTAATCTCTTTCGGTATTCCGATGATCATTTGGAAGAAGTCATAAGTGACGAGTGACGAGTGACAAGCTTTAAAAGCGCGTCGGGCGAACTTTCACTCGTCGCTAGTTTAGTGACGGATCATCCGGCGCCGCTGAGAGCATCTTAAACCAGGGCCCGAGACCGCGCGTGATTTCGAACCAAAGCTTCGGCAGCCGCTCCGGCTTGAAGGCTTCGCGGCTCGGCTTCTGCAAGACCCACGCGTTCTGGCGCAATTCATTTTCGAGCTGGCCCGCCGTCCAACCCGCATAACCAACAAAGGCCCGCACGGCGTTGTGATCCTGCTCCGCCAGTTGATGCGCTTCCTCGAAGGCGACGTTTTGATTCAGGCTCGGCAAATCGCGTCCGTCCCAATCGAAAACCGCGAACATGAGTTGGTTCGCCGCCACCGGTCCGCCGAGGAAGACGGGCACGTCGGCGAGCGCGCCGGGTGCCGGCTCCGCCAGGAGTTCAGAGACATGCTTGTCGAGCGGGCGATTGATGATGACCCCGATCGCGCCCTCGTCCGCCTCATGCGAGGAAATGAAGAGGACGCTGCGGCGAAAATTCGGGTCGAGCATGTTCGGATGAGCGACGAGCAACTGACCCGTGAAGTTCTGCGGCTCTTCCGCCGGTTGGCGCATGGGGAAAATAGACGGCGCGAGCAGCGCGTCCGCAAGTGTGGACGCCTGTAGACGCCTCCCTCTGGGAGGCGCGGGTCTGTGTGTCCGCCGCCCGGGCAACGTTTCCGCCCGCGCTTCGCAGAGCGAAGCGTCTACAAGTCGGCAATGCGTAGCACCGGGCCGTCCCATTCTCCTTCGCGCCAGGCCAGCGAAGTGGCGGTGACAAGTTTTTGCGACTCGTTAGGCAGATGGGTCAGGAGCGCATTGCGGCGGGCGTCATCCAGCTCGCCAAAGATGTCGTCGATCAGGAGAAGCGGCGCGCTCGGCGCGTTTTCGGCGAGGACTTCGGCTTGGGCCAATTTCAAGGCGAGCGCGATGGTGCGCTGTTGACCCTCAGAGGCAAATTGCGCCGCCGGCATGGCCTGCACGAGCAGGCGCAAATCGTCCCGATGCGGGCCGACGGTCGTGAGGCGGAGCCGCTCCTCCTCCGCCTGCGTGCGGGCGAGCTGCGCGGCGAAATCCTCTTCGCAGCCCGGCACGTATTCGAGCGCGAGAGATTCCTGCTCGCCGCTGATGACGCGCTGGCTCCGGGCGGCGAACGGCGCCAGCTGTTGCACGAGCGAGGCTCGCATCTCGCGCAGCAAACTGCCGGCGCGCACGAGCGGTTCCGTGTAGGCGGCCAGTTCCCGGGGGCGCGGCTGCGGCGATTTCAGAAGCGCGTTGCGCGAACGGAGTGCGCGTTCATAAGCGCGCAGGGTCGGCCGATAGCGCGCCTCGACCTGGCTGCCAATAAAATCAAGATAGCGTCGCCGCACTTCCCCCGACCCGCGGATCAGCTCGAGGTCGTGATTGGCGAACGACACCACCTTGACGAGTCGCAAATACTCCGCCGGATCGCGTTGTTCGATCCCATCGAAGGCCACCTTGCGCCGGAAAGTGCTGTAATAAAACTGCAAGAGATGCCCATCGGCGTGACCAGAAACGAGGAACGATCGTTGCCCGACACGCACCGCGGGCGCGAGGCTGGAGGAGCGCTGCGATTGCAGACGGAGCAGAACGCAGGCGGCTTCCAGGAGGGTGGTCTTGCCTTGGCCGTTCGGACCGACAATGAAATTGAAGCCGGACGCAAATTCGACCGCGACCGACTCGAAGCAGCGAAAGCTGCGCAGTTGCAGATCGCGAAGCATCGCGCGCTTACAGGCTAACGAGTTCCAGGCGGCTCGTCATCTGCGCCGAGGTTGCCTGCCGCGGGTAAAAGCTGCCGTCGATCGGCGTGACGTCGCCCGGCTCAATCCCGACCGCGGCGGCGATGAAATTGTGATTGGAAAAAGCTCCATTCGTGGCATCCATCCCGACCCAGCCCGCCCCCGGCAGATAAACTTCCGTCCAGGCGTGCAAGGAGCCTTCCGCGCGTTTCGACTCCGCGTCCGCTTCGCGCAAATACCCACTCGTTAGGCGCGCGGCCAGTCCGCATTGCCGCAGCACGGCGGCGAGGAGCACAGCCACATCGCGGCAGGCGCCGCGGCCAAGGCGGAGCGTCTCCGCCGGCGGGCGGGCCGGGCCCTCTTCGCGCCTTTCGTAGCCGACGCATTCGTGCAGGCGTTCGTTCAATTCCACCAGCGCGGTGACGGTCGATCGCGGCGCCTCGGGCTGCGGTCGTTCCCAACGTGGAATCTCCAGCGGCGCGCTCGCGTCGGTTTCCCGAAAAGGAGCAAGGACGCGCTCCAATTCTGGTTCGTAGGAGAAGGGCAGCGAAGTGGCCTCGGGCGCGAGCAGAAAATCAAACGGATTTTTTTTCTCCAGCGTCAAATCCAGCTCGAGATGAAAACGCAATTCATCGGCCGGCGCGGAAAAGGAGCAGGACGCGATACAGTTGTCGAAGACGTCGCGACCGAAGCGCACTCTCGCCCCTTCATTCGTTTCGAACTCCATCCGAAGAAGCTGGGTGAAGACATCGCCCCGGGGAAAAAGTCGGATTTCATGCCTCGAAAAGTGGACCGGCACATCGTAGCGATAAGCGGTTTCGTAGCGGACGCCGAGCTTCACGGAGCAAAGTTAGGGCAGGCTCTAACTTTTTCCCACCGGCTCTGAGAAAATTTTTCTTGCGCGACGAGGTTAGGTCATTTATCAAGCTGGCAGATTTGAAAGAATGTTCTGGGGGGAACAGCCGCCCTTCATGTCCTTCGGGCGTGGGGGGCGGTACTTTTTTGGGCTGATGGAGTTACAACACAACCGCCCCGCGACCGAGAAGACCCCGCGGCGACTGGGATGGCCGGCCGTCATTGTTCTCATCGTCCTGATTCTGGCCCTGCTCGCAGCCTTCATTTTTTTCCGGTTGGAAACTTGGCCCGGCCGGACCGCGCGGCAGAGCGTGAGCGAACTCGAGCGCGTCGCGCGCGAAGCGCAGGCCGCCTTTATCCAGCTCGCCCATCTCCAACCGCAGGTGGTGGTGAACAACCGCGTCTACCTTGAGCAAACCACGAGCGTGGCGGAATTGTCGGTCCTCGCCCGCAAGGTGGAGGTCGAGCACGAAATGATGCACTCCTGGGCGGGCAGCACCAAGCGGGTCAAGCTGCACGGCACCTTTCTCGTGAAAGCGGGCTTCGATTTGCGCAGGAAATTTACGGTCAAGATCCAGCCTGACGAAATCCTGATCGAGCTGCCGCACGCCCAGATTCTCTCCGTCGAAGAGCAGCAGGTCGAGGTCCTGACTTTCGCGAACGGGTTGTGGAATCGGATTTCACCGGATGATATCCAGGCGGAACTGGCCGTCTTGCCCCAGCTCGCCCGCCGGCAGGCGGCCGCTCTGCCCGCGGAGGCGGAGCAGGCTTTCAAGAAAGAATTGCAGGAAAAATTTCACCCGCCGCAGCCGGTGCGGGCCATTTTTCCAGCGCTCTCGCCCGGCGGATAGGGTATCGTTAGGCTTTCCGCTCCGATGTCGTTCCGCAAGCGTCTCCTCTATTTTCTCCTGATTGCGCTCGTTCTCGGCGGGCTCGACGCGCTCTGCGCTCCCTTTGTTATCGCGCACGGCCTGCGCTATTGGATCGGTTGGGCGGCGCGGAAGCACCATCTGGTCGCGGAGATTGGGGGGGTGGACGCGCCCTTTCTTCGTGCGGTCACGATCCGCGATTTGCGGATCCGCTCGGCCAAGGGCACGACCAGTGAAGTGGCTTTCCACGCCGCCGCCGTGGTCGTCGATCTCAACATTCGCGGCTGGGCGTTTAGCCAACGAGCGCACCTGCTCCGCTCGCTCAGCGCCGAGCACTTCTCGGGAAAAATCGACGTTTCGACACGGGCGGCTGCTCCGAGGTTGGATTGGCGCCTCCTCGCGCACCTGCTCCCGGACAATTTTCGAATCGATCATTTCGATCTCGATGTCACGACGACGACGACGGCTTTTCGTTTCCGCGATGTCGTGCTGAGCGCGAGCGCAATCGAGTCGGGGAAATTTTTCGCGCAGGAAATTTCTGTGACCTCGCCGTTGTTGCGCCGAACCTTTGCCAACCTCCGCGGAGCAACTTCCTGGGAGGCCGGCCATCTCACGATCGGCGGCATCCCGCTCGTCCCCGGGCTCGATCTCGAGGCGCTCACGATCGATCTTTCGCATCTCGCGCGACGTCGCCTCGGGGTCGATCTCCATCTCGATACCTATGGGGGAACGTTGCGCGCCAGTTTTCAGGGGCGGGCGGGCGAGAAGAAGTTCGCGGTCGATGTCGCGGGTTCGGCCGCCAATATTTCGCTGGCCCAATTCTCACAGGCGATCGGTTTTCTCGAGCCAATCACCGGCGCAGTGCGCGCTTCGAAATTTACTTTTCGCGGCAGTCCGGGCGAATCCCTCGATGCGACGGCCTCGGTGTGGATCGAGCTGACCGACTTCGCCTGGCGCGC
>JBDTCM010000098.1:0-5083 GCA_039923575.1 Chthoniobacterales bacterium | reverse complement strand
GTTCGGGATCGAGATGGCGGAAAAGCCGGCGGGCCGATGGCTCCCATGTCCACCAAAGGTTGAAGACCATTTCGCGCAACGGTTCGAGTTGCGCCGGCAGATTGGGAATAACGTTATATGTCTGAATGTTCGGCATAACGATAAAGGCGCGGACCTTGAGCCAGAGGCGGAAGTCTGGCAGCAAAATGCAGAGCAGCAAGTGTTCCGTTTTTCGGCCCGAAGCGCGGGGGCGTATTTCGCGACGCGCGAAGGAGAAACACGGACGACACGGAGGTCATCCCTCCATCCTTACGCCCGCGAGGCAAAAACCATCCCCACCCCCACCCCGCTGAGAAAGCCGCACAAGTGCGCGGCGAGACTCACCTGGGGAGTCCAGAGATCGAAGGCGGTCTGGATCGCGACAATCACAAAAATATTTTGCAGCTGTCGTCCGGCCAGGGGCGCCTGGCGATGACGCAGAAGCAATCCGGCCGAGATGCCGATCACGCCCATGATCGCACCGGAGGCGCCGACCAGTTGAGAAGCGCTCGTTAGGCCGACGGCGGTCAGGACGACCACCCCGGCGCTCGATCCGAGTCCGCTCAAGAGGTAGCCGAAGATAAATTTTGCCGAACCAATCAACCGCTCCAGCGGCGGGCCAAGAATGTAGAGGGCGAAAAGATTGATCGTGAGATGGAGCACGCCGTAGTGGAGGAAGGTCCCGCTCAGCAGCCGCCAGTATTGGTGCCGATCGATCACGGCCGCGGGCTCGAGCGCGCCGAGGAATTCCAGCGCCCCGGAATTCGTCGAGCCGCCGGCGATCAACTCGACGCCGAAGCAGACGGCGTTCAAGACGAGCAGCGCCCAAACCGCCGGGAATGCGCGCGCGCCGGGGCGGGTCTTCCTCAGCCGGCCGATTGTTTCGGCCGCGAGACGATCGAGGAACCTTTCGCTCGTGGCCGAGAGAGGCGTCGCCGCTTCCGCGGACGCGAGGCGCCGCTCGATCGAGCGCCGCAGGAGCGCGTCCGGTGTCTCCGCGCGCAATCTCTCGAGTCGCTCGCGTGCGACCTCGCGCTTCCCTTCTGCCAGCTCCGCCGTGGCCCGCCAGAACTGCTGGCTCGCGCGCGGCAGTGGAGAGCGATCACCCTCTGTCAGCCTAACGAAATCATTCGTTCGACCACAAAAAGCCAGGACGATGGCGAGATTGACGCTCAGGACCGCGTCTGTCCTCGAGCTCGCTTCGTGCCCCCCGGTATGGGAAGCGAACTGCAGGACCAGATCATCCCGCGCGCCGGTTTCGCCGAGGGCGCGGAGATAGAGCGAAAGGACGGCGGGGTTCGCCGTCACCGCGAAATCGCGCCGGCACCATTGCAGCAATCCCGCCCAGTTTTCGGTCAGGGCAAAAGTCAACGCGGTCGCGAAGCGGCCGGCGGGAGTGGTTTCGGCCCGCTCCTGCGCGAGCCGATCGAGCGCGAGGTCGAGCCGGCCCGCACTGGCCAGCTCGAGATCGCGCAGGAGGGAGGGCCGGTTAGGCGAATCCTCCCAAGGATGCAGGATGCGCCTAACGACCGCGAGACGCCGCGCCCAGGCAAAACGCCGGGCGAGAAGCAACTCGTCGATCTTTCCCTCCGCTACCGACGGGAGGACGAGGAGCAGGCACCAAAGCGTCCCGCCAATGTAACCCGCCAGCGCAGGGAGAAAAAACCAGGAAATCGCGCTCGCCGCGAGCACGATGACGGCGGCAATCCGCCAGCCGCGATTACGGCGATTGCGCAAACGCGCGATCCGCGCGAGCCGGATCAAGGGCGAGACGATCGCGATGAAGAGCAGGATGTGATTGAAGTCGATCAAGATTGCGCGCGTCGCCCGCCGAATATTGCGGTCCGTTGTTTCGCTCTTTTGTCAAACCGCGCGCGGCCACGTTTCCTTCTTTTCCGCGCTCGCTCCTTCGTCCATATTGCGGCATGCGACTAACGATGACCAATTACCTCGACGTCATCTCGTCCTGGTGTTACTGGGCGACTCCGGCCTGGCAGGAGCTGCGCGAGCGCTATCGCGGCCGGGTCGACTTTCAATGGAAAATCGCTTTGATGGACAAGACCGGGCTGCCGCCGACCCGGGCCCATACGGAATGGTATTACAAGCGCAGCGGAACATTGATGCGTTCGCCGCGGTTATTGAACGCCAGCTGGGTCGAGCCGACCGCCACGGAATATCTGGCGCCCAACTGCGTCGCGGAAGCCGCGCGCGATTTCGGCATCCAGGACGACCGCGTCTGGATGGCTTTGAGCAAAGCGGAACTGCACGACGGGAAGAAAATCGGCCGCTGGGACATTGCAATCGAAGTCGCCGCGGACGCCGCCAAACTGGATCTTGACCTCCTCCTAGAGTGCGCGAAATCGCCTGCGATCGAAGCGCGCATCCGCAAGAGCACGGCGGAATTTCACGCCCTGCAAGTCACGCAGCGGCCCACTTTCGTGATCGATTCCCCGATCGGCGACCGCGCGGTTTTCTCCGGCTTTGCCAAAGCCGCTCCCATGGCCGCGACGCTCGACGCGATGTGGGACGACATCGTCGGCTACGAGTCCTACGCGGCGCACTTCGGCGATCCGCCGGCCTGATGATAAAGTCGACTGAGAAACGCCTTGCCAGCCTCACGATGTGGGCTACAACTTCCCCTCGGTTCGGGCAATGACCGCGGACCGGTCGAAGCGCTCCTCGCAGGCGCGAAGATTTTTGAGTGCGGCGCGCTTCCCATGGCGCGACGGGAGATTGCGACAATAAGATAGACGGCGTCAGTCTCACTCCCTCGTCGCCGGCCCGGAGAGAACTAATTCTGCAACAACAAATTCGTGTAAACGGTCGGATTCGCGCCCGCGAAGTCCGCGTCATTCTCGCCTCCAACAGCGAACAACTCGGCGTCATGAAGTTGTCCGAGGCGATCAAAAGAGCCCAGGGGATGGGACTCGACCTGGTCGAGGTCGCCCCAACCGCAAACCCTCCGGTTTGCAAAATCGTCGATTTCGGAAAGTTCCGTTACGACATTTCCAAACAGGAGAAGGAAAAGAAATCCTCGGGCACGAAACTGAAGGAAATTAAATTCCGGGTCAACATCGACGGGCACGATTACCTGACGAAAATCCGCCACGGCGAGCAGTTCCTCGACAAGGGAAACAAGGTGCGAGTGCAGTTGCAATTCCGCGGTCGTGAAATGGCGCACCAGGAATTTGGGATGCAGTTGATGTACAAAGTGCGCGACGATCTCGCGACCATGGCGCAGGTGGAGATGGAACCGAAGGCCGCCGGGCGCAATATCACGATGACGCTCTCGCCTTTGCCGGCGAACAAACGCAAGCGCCGCTTCTCGCTCGAAAACGAGGAGATCGAAGAAGACAAACATCCCGGCGACGACGCCGAGGATTGAGCGCTCGTCCGCTCGATAACCGAGTCGTCGCTGGAGGGACGACCTCCGTGTCGTCCGTGATTCTAACTTTGTCCCGGACCAAACACGGACGGGACGGAGCCCGTCCCTCCAGCGAAAATCGACCTAACGAGTGACAACCCCGGGCGCGATCTCGACGCGGAAGGTTTGCTTCACCTTCTCGTTGCCGAAACTCAGCTCTGCGGTGTAATCGCCGCTCGGCACGAATTTCTTCGGATCGTCGCCGCCGTATTTGATCAGGACGTCTTCGGTCGGGCGCAGGTCCCAACTGAGACGACTAAAGCCGGGCGCCCCCGCTGCTTTCAAATTCGCCACCGGCTGACCGGCGGCATTCGTGATCGCGATTTTCACTTCATCCCCGGTAAATTCCTTCACCCAAAAAGTGAAGAGCGCGCCTTCAGGCGGATTTTCTCCCCGATAAGTGCCCTTCCCATTCCAGTCGGCAGAGCCGCTCAACAAATAGCGGCCCGTGACGGGAGCGACGGTAAAGAGATGTGCCGGCCTGGCCATGATCTCCGGAGTCAGCTCGCGAAAGGCGCGCGTGTCATCCAGAATTTCAATGCTACGGCCATGCGTGCCGATGACGAGATCGGTCGTGCGCGGGTGAATCTGAATGTCGTCCACCCGAACGTTAGGCAAACTCCCGATCCGCACCCAGCGCACGCCCTGGTCAAAGGAGGCGAACAAACCGAAATGCGTTCCGGCATAGAGCAAATTCGGGTTGACCGGATCTTCCCGCACCACTTCCACCGGGTCGTTAGGCGGAAAGCCTTCGCCGACCACACTGCGCCAGGTTTTGCCGAGATCGGCCGTGCGCAAAATGGTCGGGCGATCGTCCCCACGGCGATAGGCGTTGGTCACGAGATAAGCCACGTTGGAATCCTTCGCCCCGGGTTCGATCCGCACGATCCACTGTCCGCGCGCCGGTTCGGGAAGATTCGCGGTCAGCTCCGTCCAGGTGCCACCGTCATTCTCCGTTACCCAGAGCCGGCCGTCGTCCGTTCCCGCCCAGAGCAGGCCGGCTTTGGCGGGCGATTCGGCTAACGAATAGATGACGCCGAAATTCTCCGCTCCGCTCCCGCTGGTATTGATCTGTGCCGGATCGCTATGCGTAAGATCCGGACTGATGACCTGAAAACGCTCAGCCCGATCCGTCAGGCGAAAAACGCGGTTGCCCGCGAGATAGAGCACGCCCGGTTGATGCCGGCTGCCGATGAGGGGCGCGTTCCAATGAAAACGGTAACGCTCCTGTCCTTCCGCCGCCTCGGGTCGCAGGTCGCGTCTCTCGCCGGTACGCAAATTGATGCGATGAATGAAGCCTTCCTGGCTTTCGGCGTAAAAGATATCGGGATCCGCCGGATCGAAGACGACATAAAATCCGTCGCCCCCTTCAAGCGCAGACCAATCGCAATTGCGAATCCCTTCCTTGCTCGGCACCTGGCTCGGCCCGACAAAACTCTCATTGTCCTGCAAACCGCCCGCGACGCGATAATACGGCTGCGAATCATCCAGAGTGATCCGGTAAAATTCGCCGGCCGGAATGCGGTTGAGATGTTCCCAGCCTTTGCCGGCGGCATAGCTTTGATAAACGCCGCCATCCGTTCCCAGAATCAGGCGCTCGGAAACGGGCGGCTTGGGCGGTTTGTTTTTGTCTTCCGGTTT
>JBDTCM010000097.1:0-8600 GCA_039923575.1 Chthoniobacterales bacterium | reverse complement strand
ATACGGCGCGGACTGGATCAAATTGATGGTGACCGGCGGCGTGCTCGATTTGCAGAGCGATTTCAATACTCAGGATCTGAGCGACGAACAGATCGCCAAAGCCGTCGAAGTGGCGCATCGCGCGGGCCGTCATGTGATGGCGCACGCCGAAGGCACCCAGGGGATCAAAGCGGCGGTGCGCGCGGGCGTGGATTCGATCGAGCACGGGACCATGCTCGACGACGAAGGCGCGGCCTTGATGGCGAAAAAAGGAACGTGGCTCGTTCCCACCCTTTACACCTTTCAACGCGGG
Source organism: Chthoniobacterales bacterium (assembly GCA_039923575.1). Lineage (GTDB taxonomy): Bacteria > Verrucomicrobiota > Verrucomicrobiia > Chthoniobacterales > UBA10450 > Palsa-1392. The sequence continues at coordinate 8,308 of JBDTCM010000097.1, read as the reverse complement.
GTCGAGATCGGCACGCAGTTCGGTCAGGACCCGATCAGTCTGGCCAAGGGCAAGGAGATTTTGAGTTACCAGCAACCGGCCTTCACGCGCGCGCTCAAGGCGCATTTGAAAATCGCGGTCGGCATCGATGAATCACCGGAGTATCTGCCTAAAGAACTCGAAGCAATGGTGCGCGCGGGCATGACGCCGCTGCAAGTGTTGCAGTCGGCCACGCTCAACGGCGCAAATTTGATCGGCATGGACAAGGACATAGGCGCGATCGAACCCAGGAAGTATGCTGATATCATCGCGGTCACGGACGATCCGTTGCGCGACATCAGTGCGATGGAAAAAGTCGATTTCGTCATGAAAGGCGGCGTCGTCATCAAGCACGAAATCAATCCGGACGCTGATCCAATGCCGGGAGTCGCGACGCCGCAGCCTTTCCTGAAGGCCGTTGGGTCAAAGTAATTTTCGCGCGACTGGTCTTGACCAGAAAACAGCGACAACTACGCGGGCCGCTCCTCGGTCGTCCGCTTGACCGCCCGACCCTCGCTTGTAGAATGGCCGCCTGCCCGCGGCTGTATGCCTCGTCGGGGGGCCCGCGGCACCAGCCTTGCTGAATCCGACGGCGCGGCCAAAGCGGATCACAGGCTATAGGAGAACTCAACGCATGGACTTTTCTTGGTCGGACCAACAACGCGAACTGCTCGACGCCGTCAGCCGTTTCGCCAAGGAGCAACTCGATTACGACATGATCGAGGCCGACCGCAACGCCGTCTTCAATCACGAAGCCTGGAAAAAGTGTGGCGGCTTCGGCATCCACGGCCTGCTCGTCTCGGAAGAATACGGCGGCCTGGCGCAGGATCCGATTACGACCGTGGGCGCGCTCGAGCGACTCGGGCACGCCTGCAAGGACAACGGCCTCCTCTTCTCGATCAACGCCCACATGTGGACGGCGATCATCCCGCTCGTTTACAACGGGACCGAGGCGCAAAAGAAAAAATTCCTGCCGGGCCTCTGCAACGGCTCTCTCATCGGCGGCAACGCCATGAGCGAACCAAACAGCGGCTCCGACGCCTTTAGCCTCGCCACCACCGCGGTCAAGAAAGGCGCCAAATACATTCTCAACGGGAGCAAGATTTTCGTCACCAACGGTCCGATCGCGGATGTGCTCCTCGTCTTTGCCTCCACCGACAAGGCGAAAGGCGCCGCGGGCATCAGCGCTTTCCTCGTCGAAAAAGATGCGCCCGGCCTCGATCTCTCGCACAAGATCGAAAAGATGGGCGTGCGCACCGCACCGATGAGCGAAGTTTTTTTCACCGACTGCGAGGTGCCGGAAGAAAATCTGCTCGGCAAGGAAGGCGCGGGCAGCTGGGTGTTCACCCGCTCCATGACCTGGGAACGCGGCTGCATCCTGGCCGCTTCGGTCGGGACGATGCAACGTCTGCTCGAGAGGTGCATTCGTTATGCGAACGAACGCAAACAAGGCGGCCAGGCGATCGGCAAGTTCCAGCAGGTCGCGGGCAAGATCGTCGACATGAAAATGCGGATCGAGAATTCGCGTCACATGCTTTACCAATGCGCGTGGGCGGCGGGTCATCGCAAAGCGGTTTACCTCGAAGCCGCCATGACCAAGCTCCAGATCAGCGAGAGCTGGGTGAAATGTTGCGAAGACGCGATCCAGATCCACGGCGGCTACGGCTACATGGTCGAATACGAAGTCGAGCGCGAACTGCGCGACGCGATCGGGAGCAAGCTCTACTCCGGCACGAGCGAAATCCAACGCAACATCATCGCCTCGCTCCTCGGGCTCTGACCCGCGCTTCACGGTGAAGATTGTCGTTCCGTTCAAGAGCGTCCCGGATCCGTATGCGGGTGCGGGCGAAGCGGCCAAGTCGGTCATCAACCCGTTCGATGAGATCGCGATCGAAGAAGCGCTCCGCATTCGCGAGCGCGGTGAAGCGAGCGAGATCGTCGGAGTAACTATCGGGCCGCCGGCGGTCGATGAGCAAATCCGCTCCGCCCTCGCCATGGGAGTAGATCGCGCCCTGCGCATCGACGACGCGCGCGCGCTCGATCCTTATGCGATCGCGCGCATTCTCCGCGCCTTGATCGAGAAGGAAACGCCCCAGGTCGTGCTCATGGGCAAGCAAGCAATCGACGATGACTCGAACCAGGTCGGCCAAATGCTGGCGGGATTGTTAGGCTGGCCGCAGGCGACGTTTGTTTCCAAGATCGAACTCATCGAAAACAAAACCCGTCTCCAATGCTCGCGCGAAACCGACGGCGGGATCGAAGTCATCGCGATTACCTTGCCGGCCATTGTCACGACCGATCTGCGTCTGAACGAACCGCGTTACGTTTCCCTGCCCGGCTTGATGAAAGCGCGCAAAAAACCGATTGAGGTGTTTACCTGCGAGCAATTGGGAGTGAGCGTGGCGCCCCTAACGACGACGCTTTCTACCTCCCGCCCGCCGAAGCGCAGCGGCGGCACCCGCGTCGAATCGGTCGAGGAATTAATGGTCAAGTTGAAGCAGGAAGCGAAAGTGCTCTGACCATGGCCGAGACCCTTGTCCTGATCGAACTCGATCGCCAGCAGGTGAAGCGTCCGTCGCTCCACGCGATCGCGCTGGCGCGAGAACTCGGCGGCGAGTATGCGCTCCTCATTCTCGGCAGCGGGCTGGACGAGATCGCCGCCTCGCTCGTGGCCTACGGCGCGAGTGCGGTCGTGGTGGCCGATGACCCGGCCCTGGCCGAGCCTCTAGCCGATCGTTATGCCAGCGTCGTCGCGGACGTGGCCCGGCAACGGAACGTGAAGACGCTGCTCGGTACTTCCTCGACTTTCAGCAAAGACATTCTGCCGCGCGTCGCCGCGCTCCTCGATGCTCCGATGGTGACCGATGTGCTCGCGCTCGAAAAAGTCGACGGCGCAAATGCCTATCGGCGACCGATCAACGCGGGCAGCATGCTCGCGACCGTGAAAGTGGATGGCGACCTTCGCGTGCTCACTGCGCGCGCCACCGCCTTCGAAGCGCCCACGGCAGATGCTGCGCCGCCGTGTCCGGTCGAATCTTTCAAACTCGATGGCGCAGGTTTGCCTGACGGGATGCAATTTATCTCGCGGGAAGAACGCATTTCCGACCGTCCCGACCTGACCGAGGCCCGAGTGGTCGTGAGCGGGGGCCGGCCGCTGAAAGATCCCGAGACCTTCGAGCGTTTGATTGGCGGCCTGGCCGATGCGCTCGGCGGCGCCGTCGGCGCGACCCGCGCGGCGGTCGATGCCGGGATGGCGCCTAACGATTATCAGGTTGGCCAGACGGGCAAGGTGGTGGCGCCCGAGCTTTACATCGCGATCGGCATTTCCGGCGCGATCCAGCACCTCGCCGGGATCAAGGATTCGCGCATCATCGTCGCGATCAACAAGGATCCCGACGCGCCCATTTTCCAGATGGCGACCTACGGGCTGGTCGGCGACCTGCATCAGATCGTGCCGCAACTCATCGAAGCCATTCGCCAGGGCTGAGGAGAAATGATGATCGCGCTCGACGTGAATTCCACCACGCGCGAAGTCTTCGGGAACATCGCGCCCTGGATGCGGGTGGTGTTCTTCGTCATGATCGGGGCGAGCATGGGAGTGCTCGCGTGGCAGGTCCTGGCGCACTTCCGGCAATGGCGCAAAGGGCGGCCTGGTGGATTTGAAAAAGATTGGCGGGTCTGGCTGCAACGGCTCACCGTCTATGCGCTGGCGCAGAAACGCGTGCACAAGAAATCGCTCGGCGCCCTGCTGCACCTGCTCCTCTTCAGCGGCTTCCTCGTCTTGGCGATCGGCACCACGCTCCTCGGGATCGCGTACGATGGGCCCTACTACTTCCATCACGGTTGGTACTATCTCATTTACGAACTGACGATGGACGTCTTCGGCGTCGCGTTCTGCCTTGGCTGTCTCCTCGCCATGTATCGCCGCGCTTTCCAACGTCCGAAAAGTCTGGGCCATAACTGGCGCGACTGGTGGCTCCTCAGCACCCTGCTCGGCCTCGGAATCACCGGCTTCGCGGTTGAAGCGCTCCGCCTCCACTACACCCAGGTGCAACCCTGGATGGCGCATTGGTCCACTGTCGGCTGGCTGATCGATACCACGATGTTGCGCGGGATCGATGTCGGCACGGCCAAAACAATGCATCTCGTGACCTGGTGGGTGCATACCATCATGGTCGCTGGATTCTTTATCGCCATTCCGGTGAGTCGGTTTCTCCACGTCATCACCGGTCCGATCAACATTGTCGCCCGGCCGGAGCGGCCGATGGGTCAGCTCGTTCCCCTAACGATGGAAGAAGTCGAGCAAACCGGCCGCACCGGCGTGCACGAGCTGGTGGATTTTAACCAGCAACAGTTGCTCAGCCTCGATGCCTGCATGGAATGCGGCCGCTGTGAGGACGCCTGCCCGGCCTTCGCGAGTGGCAAGCCGCTTTCGCCCAAGGCCGTGGTGGTCGATCTGCGCCGGCTGATGTCGTTAGGCGGGGGCGACGTACACGCGACCATTCGCGACGAAACACTTTGGGCCTGCACCATGTGCCAGGCCTGCGTGCAGGAATGCCCGGTCTTGATCGGGCACGTCGATCTAATCAGCGACATGCGCCGGGACCTGATCGGCGAAGGCAAACTCTCCGGGCCGCCGGCGAAAGCGCTCCAGCAGATTGGTAACCAGCAAAACCCCTACGGTCGACCGAACGCCGATCGGCTCGCCTGGGCCGAAGGCCTCGACGTGCCGACCGTCGAATCGAACCCCAACTTCGAATATCTCTTCTGGGTCGGCTGCGCTGCTTCCTTCGATCCGCGCGCCCAGAAAGTCGCGCGCGCGACCGCGCAGTTGCTCAAGAAAGCCGGCGTGAACTTTGCCGTCCTCGGCAAAGAAGAGACCTGCACCGGCGATCCGGCGCGCCGCATCGGCGACGAATTCCTCTTTCAAGAACGCGCGCAGGCGAACGTCGAAACGTTAGGCCGCCGCAAAGTGAAGAAGATCGTCACGCCCTGCCCGCATTGTCACAACACGCTCAAGAACGAATACCCGCAATTCGGCGGCCAGTACGAGGTGCAGCATCACTCCGCCTTGCTCGCGGAACTGATCGAATCGGGCCGCCTGACGAATGCCGCAGACGGCAGCAAGGACCCGATCACTTTGCATGACCCGTGTTACCTGGCGCGGGTCAACGGCGAGGTCGACGCGACCCGCGCGGTCATCGGCGCGGCGCAGGATGAGCAATTCCGCGAAATGCCGCGTTGCGGAAAGAAGACCTTCTGCTGCGGTGCCGGCGGCGGCCGGATGTGGTTCGACGAACCGCCCGCGGAACGCGTCTCCAATCTGCGCGCGCAGGAAGCGGTCGCGACTGGCGCACAGACTCTCGCCACCGCCTGCCCCTTCTGCCTCAACATGATGAGCGCCGGAGTGGCTGACACCGCCGGCGGCGAAAACGTTAAAGTGCTCGACATCGCTGAGTTGCTCCTTAGCCGTCAGACCTCCGCCCGGACGCAGACAGAATAATCCTCCAGGAGGCCCGGTCGCGCCCACGTCGCCAGCCGTATTCGGCACCATTTCCAGAATTTACGGACATTCTGGCAGGTCACCCACGGGGCACGACGGCTGCTCTACTAGGCCGCGGTATGATGCTGCTTCAACCCTGTGACCGATTGCAGTTTAGGAAATCGGAAGGGGGATTCACTTTTGTCGAGAACCTGATCGCGATGGCGATCGTGGTCCTTTTCTTTGGCGCGCTTTTCGCGGTCAATTCCCAAGGCCTTTACCTGCTCAATTCGGGCCGGGAAGCCGTCGTGGCCAGTGTCTGCCTGCGTGATCGAGTCGAGCAGTTGCGTAATTGCACGTGGGCGCAGCTGACCGACTCCACCTACCTGCGCACCGGCGTCCTCAATTCCTCGCCGACCGGCGCGTCCACCTTGGGGACGCTGACGGAAACCATCACGATAAATTCCTACCCCGTCGCGGTAAACCCGCCTATCAGCGTGGTTCGTAGCAACGGGGTGGCGAACGTCGTGTCGACCAATGCGGCCATCGCCAGTGGGGCGCTTGTCCGGGTGGACGATACTCTGACGTGGACGGCGGGTCCTGGCGGCCGAGCGAGGAAGCAGGCGACTTCCACGTTGATGGCGAAATACCCATGAAGCTGTCGCCCCTAAACGGCGTCCCATTCAGGGCCGCCTTTACTCTCGTCGAGACGATGATTTCCCTCACCGTGGGCGGAATAATCCTCGGAGGGATGATTCTTAGCTTTACCACCTTTCAGCAAGTCTTTGCCGGAGTGGATGATTATTACCGGGCGACCAGCGATCAGATGCGCGTGCTGGACTTTATCGGTCAGGATATGCGGCGGGCTATCAGCGGGGCGGTATCCAATAGCACTAAGACACTGACACTGACCCTGCCCGACTACATCGACGAGTCGCAAAATCCGCCGGTGCCCCGCACCGCGGCGGTCGCGGCCGCGGGCACGGTAACTTATGGGACCAAAGGCGTGCAACCGACGGCCGTCTATACTATCAGCGGCGCCGCGCCTGACCAGACGATCACGCGGGTCTACACGCCGACGACGGGTTCGGCGACAACCACCACACTGACGATGGCGTCAGCCAACTACCAATTCGCTTGTCTTAACCCAAGTAATCCCGGAAGCACCGCGAACTTCTCCTTCGGCGGAGCCGGTCAACCGACCTCGGTGACGGTTCAGCTAACGTTCCAGCCAAAATTCAATCGCTTTAACTTCGTCAATGCTCGCACCGCCACCCTGATCTCCTCGACGATCCTGCTCAGAAATCACCTATGAAGAGATGCATCACAGGGAGGCAAGCACGGCCGGGAGATGGCCGCGCAGGAAACACCCTGTTAGTAGCGGTGCTTTTACTCGCCATCCTCTCTCTGGTCGGCGCCACCGTTTTGCAAACAGTCTCCAACCGCTACGATTACAGCCAAAAGGCCGTTGGCTGGTCGGAAGCATTCAACGCCGCAGAGGCGGGCACGAATTTCGGTTTTGCCAACTGCGTCTCGAGCCTGGGTAACAGCGGCACGAACCCATGGACCGGCTGGCAAAAGTTCGACACCGCGACGTCAGCCTGGGTGGCAGTGGCGAGTGCGACCGACGGAAACAGCGAATTCTTCCTCGGCAATAAGCTTATCTACGACCTGCCCACAGGTTCCCACCTCCTGAGCACAGGCGAGGGCACGACCGATCTTTGGTATCACGTGGAGATTGACTCGCCCGCCTCTTATCTCGTCTCGGGTAATCGCTGGTACCGCGTCCGCGCCACTGGCTACGCCGGTCTGTCGGGGATGGCGCGTTCCAACAATGACAGCCCCGACGGGGCGAGTTCGCATAACAACATGTTACGAAAACTCGACCTGAAAGTAGACCATTTCATCGCACGCTACGGCGACTATGCGCACGCGGCGGGAACGACGGTCGCGGTGACTCCGCAGGCGGCGCGGCGGGTTGAGGTCATCGTGCGCCCGGTGACACCCTTTTCCAAAGCGATCATGGCTGCGGCCTCGACGGGCTCTCCCGTGGTGGTTCCGGTGATCGATAGCTATAACTCCTCTGATACGGCGCATTATCCCGGTGGCCTATATAGCAGCGCCCCGCGTAATGTCAGCACCGGTATTGGCGTGAATGCGACAGTCTATGTGAACGCGCCGATTTCGACTTTCGGAGCAAGTCTTTACGGAAGCCTGGAAACGAATGGCGGCACCGTAACGCAGGGGAGTAATATCACGGCGACAGTCACAAACAACGTGACTCTCACGATTCCGCCCGTCACCGCCCCTTCGTGGAAGATGACAGCGAGCGGGCCCGCGCCAGGCACAATCACCGCTGGCCCCGTGGCCTCACCGAGTTATGCATCTTATACATCAGCCAAGAATATCAGCGTGGTCCCGCCGGCTGGTCAGACTACAGGCACAGCAAACATTTATGTAACTGGGGACGTCACCGGTGGGATCACTGTGGCCGCCGGCGTCACCTTAAGGATCTGGTTCGAGGGCAATTTCAGCATGAAGTCGCGCGACATCAACAATCTCAACAACAACGCCAGGTACTTTCAGCTCTACGGCGTCGACCCGCCCGCCGGTCAAACCCGCACGTTCGACCTTAACTCAGGCACGCCCCAATTCTCTTACTTTACCTTGGATGCGCCGGGGTATGACTTCACCAACAACGGCAACCCGGACGTTGTCGGAGCCTTCATCATCAAGACGCTGGGCGGCAATGGCAACACGACCTGGCACTACGACGAGGCGCTCGCCGGGGCGGGCCTGGTGACTGAC
>JBDTCM010000096.1:0-2897 GCA_039923575.1 Chthoniobacterales bacterium | reverse complement strand
AGCGACCCGGCCTTTCTCTATAACAATGGCCAGCTCATCAATCTCGGCACACTCGGTGGCGAATATGGCCAGCCCCGCGGGATCAACACCTCCGGGCAGATCGCCGGTTACTCCACTCTCGTGACCGGCTCGTATCGCGCCTTCCTCTACACCGGAGGCCAAATGATCAGCATTGGTACGCTCGGTGCCGATTACAGTGTCGCCTACGGCTTGAATGACGCCGGCCAGGTCGTCGGCAACTCGGCGCAGCTCGGAGGCCAGGACCACGCCTTTCTCTACAGCAGCGGACAAACGACCGATCTCGGCACACTCGGCGGCGATACGAGCAACGCCTATGGCATCAATAAACTCGGAGTCATTGCCGGTTATTCCTATAACTCCGCCGGTGATTTCCTTGGCTTTACTTACCAGAACGGAGCCATGACTCCTCTCGGGACCCTCGGCGGCAGTTGGAGCATCGCCTATGCGATCAACGACCAGAATCAAATCGCGGGCCAGGCTTACACCAGAGGCAACCGCGCCGCGCACGCCTTTCGCCTCAGCGCCGGGCAAATGGTAGACCTGGGCACACTCGGCGGGTCCAGCTCCTGGGGCCTCGCGATTAATAACAGCGGTACTGTGGTAGGTTTCGCGACCACCCGCGCTAACGTCTATCACGCCTTTATTTCCACCAACGGCGGTAAGATGAAGGACCTGAACAGGCTCATCCCGGCGGGAAGCGGCTGGGTCCTGGCGGAAGCCGACGGGATCAACGACGCCGGCCAAGTCGCCGGCTACGGTACGATCCGGGGCCAGTCCCACGCGTTTCTTCTCACACCAGCACAGTAATCTCGGCCGACTGCCCGGCCGGTTTTGAAAATCCCCGCGAGCCAGCGAAGGTCAGGGCATGGCGGCTCGACCTTTAACGCTGGACGACTTGCGGCGATTTGCAGTCGCGCGCTCGCTCTTTGCGCCGACGACTCTGCGCCGGGCGCTGGCGCGAATGGGGTTTGTGCAGGCTGATCCGATTCGCGCGCCGGCGCGAGCGCAGGATTTGATTCTGCGCCACCGGGTCGAGGCTTATCGGACGGGTGACCTGGAGCGGCGCTACGGCTCGCTTGAGATCGAGGAGGATTACTTCGTTAACTATGGGTATGTCACCCGGGCGGTGCAGGCGTTGATGCATCCGCGGCCGGACCGGCCGGAGTCGGTGGCGGAGCGGAAGAAGGAGCAGATGCTGCTGGATTTCGTCGCGGAGCGCGGCGTGGTGCATCCGCGGGAGGTGGAGGAGCGTTTCGCGCACGGGAGAGTGCGGAACTACTGGGGCGGTTCGTCGCATGCGACCACGCAAATGCTGGAGGCGCTGCATTACCGAGGACAGCTCCGGGTAACGCGACGGGAGAAGGGCATCCGGGTTTATAGCACTCATCGACATGAATTGGCCCCGCTGGATGAGGCGGGCCGCCGGGCGCGAATCGACGCACTGATGGATGTGGTGGTGAACATTTATGTGCCGCTGCCGGGCGCGAGTCTGTCCTACTACCTGCGCCGGCTGCGCTCCGCCGTCCCGCAATGGGAGGAGGAAATCGCCGCCGCGCTGCGTCGGGCCCAGGAGCGACTGACCCGGGCGCGGGTGGAAGGAGTGGATTGGTATTGGCCTAACGAAAATAACCCGAAGCGGGCGCGAGCGCCGGAGACGGTGCGCTTGCTGGCGCCGTTCGATCCCGTGGTGCACGATCGACGGCGCTTCGAGCTTTTGTGGGGCTGGGTCTATCGCTTCGAGGCCTATACGCCAACGCCGAAACGGAAGCTGGGTTATTATGCGCTGCCGCTGCTTTGGCGCGATCGGGTGATCGGCTGGGGGAATCTCGCAGTGAAGGATGGCGCGTTTACGGCCGAGCTGGGCTACACGGTAGGGCAGCCGCCACGCGAGCGCGCTTTCAAACGCGAGCTGGCAGCGGAGCTGGAGCGGATGCGAATTTTTCTCGGGGCGAAATCGTGCGCCCCGGGACAATGTAAAAGCTGAAAGTTAGAAACCCTCTGCTAATAGAATCACTTCTCACGCATGCAGACCATTGTCATCGGCCACAAGAACCCGGATATGGATTCGATTTGTTCGGCCATCGCTTACGCGCATCTCAAGCGGGTCACGGGCACGCCGAACGTGGTCGCCGCCCGGGCCGGGCACACCAACGAGCGAATCGATTTTGTGCTGCATAAGTTTGGGGTCGAAGCGCCGGTGTTCATCAGCGATCTCTCCGACCGCGTGAGCGATGTGATGGAACGCGACGTGATCTACGTCCATGCCGACTCGACGGTTTACGATGCCATTCATCTCCTCGAGAAAAAAAGGCTGCGCGGTCTCCCGGTGGTGGATGGTGCGAGGCGTTTGCTCGGTTTGCTCTCGGCTTTCAAGATCAGCCATCACCTTTTCCCGCCACGGGAAGAAGCGGATGCGGCCCGCCTCATCACCGCGCCGCTCTCCAGCATCGTCGATACTTTCGGCGGCAAGGTAGTGACGGGTGAGTTGCCTAACGAGACCGCGGAGTATCTGCTCATGATCGGGGCAATGAACGCGGAGACTTTCTCGGAGCGCTTGCGCCACCAATGCGCCGAGCAGCTTGTGCTCTTTGTCGGTGATCGCGACGACATTCAATTGCTCGCGATCGCGGCGAAGGTGCGTGCCATTGTCGTGACGGGCGATCTTCCGATCGCCCCGGCGGTGCGGGAAGCGGCGCGCGCTGGTGGCGTCGCGCTCATCACTTCGCCCCACGACACTGCGATCACGGTCGATCTGGCCCGGGGCGCCGTGCGGGTGGGGCGGATGCTGGAGCCGGAACACCTGAGCTTCACTCCGGACACTTTGCTCGAGCAGGTGCGGGAAGCAGCGGCGCATTCGGCCGCGTTTGTCTTTCCGA
>JBDTCM010000095.1:0-9786 GCA_039923575.1 Chthoniobacterales bacterium | reverse complement strand
GTTGGTGCCGGCGCCGCGGCCCAGGGTGGGTGGTGCGATGGTGGGGCGGCGCCCGTCGACGCCCAGCACGGTCAGCGGTGAGGCCATCTCGCGGGCATCCTCGGCCGTGGTTTGCGAGAGGTTGGCCGGATCCAGATCGGGGCGTGAGGCGGCCGTCACCCATTGGGCGTCGACGTAGTGCTGGTAGCCCAGCTCTCCCTCGGGTTCGGAGACCTCCGGGAGGAGGATGACCAGACGCTCATGGAGCGACTCGGCCGGGCGGACCCGGGCCAGCCGGTCCTTGGACTCGGGGTCTTTGGCGCGCCTCGGGTCCGGGATGTAGAAGGTCTGGATCTCGACCGGGATGTTGTCGTCGTTGATCGTGGTCGCCCGGCCCCGACAGGCCCTGGGCACCGTCGTGCCGGTGCTGGGGTCCTGCCACATCATCATCGCGCCCTGCGGTGAGAGCCGGCCCATCGAGACCCGGGCCCGGAAGTTGTCGCGGCAGTTGTGCGTCCGTGCAGAACACGCAGAATCGAATCATCGACGTGCCTAACGATGGGACGATCGTGCACGAGGAAGCCGTCCGCGATGCAGTGCAGCCGTTCGAGGGCTTCGGTTTCATCGATGCAAATCGGTTCGTCGCTCAGGTTGCCGCTGGTTGCGACGATCGGGAAATTCAATGCCCGCAATAGAAGATGATGGAGCGGCGAGGAGGGGAGCATGACGCCGAGATTCGGGTTGCCAGGAGCAATTGCTGATTCCTGAGGGCTGATGGCTGATTTTCTGAGAATGACGATCGGCGCCTCGGGCGAAACGAGCAGCTGCTCTTCGAGAGCGGAGACTTCACACTGCGGGCGAATTTCTTCGAGCGACGGGAACATGACGGCAAACGGTTTTTCTTCGCGATGTTTGCGCGCCCGCAAACGCCGGACCGCATCCGGATTGCGCGCGTCGACGAGCAGTTGGAATCCACCCACGCCTTTCAGCGCTACGATCCTTCCCGAGCGAATCTCCTCGCTCGCCTGCTCGAGAGCAGCTTCGGATTTCGCAAGGCTTTTGCCTAACGAATCCAAAAATTGCAATTGCGGACCGCAGCGCGGACAGGCGATCGGCTCGGCGTGGAAACGGCGATCTCTCGGGTCGCGATATTCGCCCAGGCAATCAGCGCACATCGTGAACCTTTTCATCGAGGTGTTGGCGCGATCGTAGGGGAGCGCTTCAATGATCGAGAAACGCGGGCCGCAGTTGGTGCAATTGGTGAAGGGATAACGAAAGCGGCGATCCTGTGGGTCGAGAATTTCGCGCAGGCAATCGTCGCAGGGCGCGACGTCCGGCAGGATAAGGGTGGTTTTGCCGCCGGCATCTGTGCTCTCTCGGATCTCGAATTTTTCGTAACCGACCGCCTCGAGCTGCGACGATTCGCAACTCTGGATGATCGCCCGCGCCGGTTTATCGGTGCGCAAACGCCGCCCGAATTGGGCGAGCGCATCCGGTCCTCCTTCGATCTCGAGAAAGACGCCCTGGGCAGAATTGATCACCCAACCCTTGAGATCGAGTTCGGTTGCGAGCCGGTAAACGAACGGCCGAAACCCGACGCCTTGCACCGCGCCGCGCACCGTGATTTTCATTCGCCCGCGAGCGGCGGGGAGACGGATTTTCACCGCATCAAGAGCCCGTCGACGAAGCCAATCTGGTAAACGAGAAAGAGTCCGAAGCCGACGCTGAGCACGCCGGCGGCGGTGCCGAGATGCCGGTGCAAAGCCCGAAAGCGTGTGGAATATGAAACCGGCACCGCGATCGCAGCCGTAATCAGCATCATGCCAGCGATGGTGCCGACGCCGAAGATCAACAAATAAGCGATGGCCCAGATCGGGTCGTGAATGAGCGGCAAGACCAGCAGCGCGACTGCAGCGGACCCAGCCAATCCGTGTACCGTTCCGATGATGAGCGGGCGGAGCGCCTGGTAAAATTTGGAACTACCGAAACGGCGATCGAGTCTCGCCGGAGGCACCGCGTCTTCGTCGTGGCCATGGGTTGCGCCTTCGTGGCCGTGGGTATGGTTGTGCACGAAATCACCGTGCCGGTGCGAATGCTGATGGACTGCGTCGCTGACCTTTTCGACTGCGCGAAAGGTCGCATTAAGATTTATCGCACCGAGCAGGATCAACATGAGGGCGACGCAAAATTCCAAACTCATCCCGAGTCGCTCCGGCACCACGATGCCGAAGAGGATGATGGCGCCGCCGATCGCGAGCAGGGTCAGGCTATGACCGATTCCCCAGAAAATTCCGGTCCAGGCCGCGCTCCCGATATTGCGTTGCCGGCTGACGATGGTGGTGACGGCCACGACGTGATCGGAATCAGTCGCGTGGCGCATGCCGAGGAAGAATCCGAAAAGCAGAATGGGAAAGAGCGTGCTCATAAAACTGCGTCTGCGATTTCGTTAGGCTGATAACGGACGGAGCGGATGGCGCATTCTTCGCCCTCTGTGATCTGCGCCGCCTTCCCGCAGTCCGGGCATTCCAGGGTCGCCACGGGGGTCCCGTGCAACGCGCCCTCCCAATATTTGGGCGGCCCGCTGTAAGAGCAGTGCGGGCAGGCGACCTGGCCGGAGACCGGTTCGATCGTCAGGCGGGAACCCGCGATCGGCATCTCGGTGATGATCGACTCGTAGCAGAAACGCAACTGCTCCTCTTCGATCTGAGTGAACTCGCCAATCGCGACGCGCACTTCGACGAATTTTTTGTCCGGATTCTTCTCCGCGAAATCGAGCAGCTTTTCGACCAGCCCGGACGCGATCGAAAACTCGTGCATGAGTGCAGCTCCTAGACGGCGAGCAATGTCTCGACGACTTCGTCCAACCCGGTGCCTTTTTTGCAGCTCGTGGGAATGACTTTGATGTCCGGCTTGAGCGCGTGCACGTCGGCGATCAATTGCTCCACGCTCACTTCCATCGCCTCCGCCAGATCGATCTTGTTGATTACGACGACCTGCGCGCCGAGGAACATGTGCGGATGTTTCCGCACCATCCACGGGCCTTCGGTCACGCTCACGACCACGACGCGGGCCTTCGAGCCTAACGGAAACTCGGCCGGGCAAATCAGGTTGCCGATGTTCTCGATGAAAATCATTTTCAGATTTCCGAGATCGATCTTGGCGAGACCCTTGCCGACGAGGTTGGCGTCGAGATGGCAACCGTTGATCGTCGCGATTTGCACAACGGGCACGTTTTGCGCGGTGATCCCGTCAGCATCGTTACTGGTGGTGGCGTCGCCGTTGAAAACGGCCACGCCCATTTTGTCCTTCATCATTCCGACCAGCTTGGTGATGAGCGTGGTTTTTCCGGAGCCAATCGCACCCATGAAGTCTATCGCGGTGATGCCGTTTTTATCGAGCAAGGCGCGATTGTCTTTGGCCAGCCTGGCGTTCGCCTCGAGCAGGCTATGCTCCAGCTCGATGTCGTAGATCTCGTCCGGTGATGCTTCCAGCATCACCTGCGCTACTCCTTGATTTGCCATGATCAGCGGGCCAGGCCGGCGAGGGCGGTCGGGGTGTGCATCTGCTTGAGCGTTTTACCGCCGCCCAGATACATGTGCACGCCGCAAGGCAGACAAGGATCGAAGCTGCGCACCGTGCGCATGATGTCGATGCCCTTGAAGTTGTCCGGGCCGTTCTCCTCGAAGATCGGGGTATTTTGGACGGCGTCTTCGTACGGCCCAGGCGTGCCGTAGATATCGCGCGGGTTCGCGTTCCATGGCGTCGGCGGATAGGGGTGATAGTTCGCGATCTTCCCTTTGCGGATGACCATGTGATGCGACAAGACACCGCGCACAGCTTCGTGGAAACCGCAGCCGATGGCTTCGTCCGGCACCTTGAACGGGGTGAAGGTTGCCGTCCGTCCGGCATGAACCTCCGCCATCGCCTTCTCCAGGAAATAAAGAGCGCAGCAGGCGGCGTAGACCTGGAAGTAAGTGCGGGCGCGGTCGCGTTCGATCGCGTTGCTCCATTTCGGCACTTTCCATTCGAACTCGACCTCGCCTTTCAACGCCGTCTTCGGGAGCCGCATTTTCACGCTGTGGCCGGTCGATTCGATGTAGCCGATGTTGACCAGCTTAGCGAGTGCCGTCGCCCAGAGCCGGGCGATCGGGCCGCCACCGGTATCCATTGCGAGATGATCGCCGGTGCGTTTGTCAAGCCAGCGCGGCGACATTACCCAGGTGTAGTTGCCGCCGAAGTCGCGCCGTTGTGGTTTCGGAATCGTGGTCTGGTTCCACGGATGCTTCTTGTCGACCGGATTGCCTAACGGATCGTTTTTGACGAAGGTCTCGGAGTTATCCCAATCGTCGTAGTAGGACGAGCCGAGGAGGATGCGAATGCCGAGATTGATATCGACGAGATTGGTCGTGACCAGCTCGCCATCGATCACAATCCCGGGCGTAACGAACATGGCGTTGCCCCATTTCTCCATCGTCTTGTAGTCGTAATCGCACACGTCCGGATCCTGGAAAGAGCCCCAGCACGCGGTCAGGATGCGGCGGCGGCCGACTTCTTCGTAACCGGGCAGTGCCTCGTAGAAGAAATCGAAGAGATCGTTGTGCAACGGCAGGCACCGTTTCATGAACTCGATGTAGCGCATCAGGCGCACGGTGTAGTCGGTGAAGATCTGGATCGACGGCACGGTGCCGACCCCGCCCGGATAAAGCGTTGACGGATGAACGTGACGTCCTTCCATCAAACAAAACATCTCACGGGTGTAGCGGCTGACGTGGAGCGTCTCGCGGTAGAACTCGCCGCTGAAGGGATTGAGCGCGGTCATGATATCCGCGATCGTGCGATAACCATGATCGTTGGAGTGGGGCGCGAGCGTCTGCTGCGCTTTGGCCCAGACGCTCGGGTTCGTCTCCTTCACCATCATCTCGCAGAAGTCGACCCCGACGAGGTTATCCTGGAAGATGTTGTGATCGAACATGTACTCGGCCGCTTCGCCGAGGTTAACGATCCACTCCGCCAGCGGTGGCGGCTTCACGCCGTAGGCCATGTTCTGCGTGTAGACGGAACAGGTCGCGTGATTGTCACCACAAATCCCGCAGATACGGCTGGTGATGAAATGCGCGTCGCGCGGGTCCTTGTTCTGCATGAAGATGCTGTAGCCGCGGAAGATCGAGGAAGTGCTGTAACACTCGACCACTTTCTTCGAGTCGAAATCGATCTTGGTGTAGATGCCGAGGCTGCCGACGATGCGGGTGATGGGGTCCCACGACATCTCGACGATGTTGCCCGATGGCGCGGATGTTTTGGTAGCGGGTGCTGTCAGGATATCAGGCATATTATGGTTCCAGTTGAGTTAGCAATTTCGTGAAGGCCATTAGTTGCGCGCGTAGTTTCGTGGTTCGTATCCAGTGGTGAGTTCGGCGCGCGGATGGCGCCATTTCGGTTCTTTGTTGACGGTGGTGTTGGTAATGCTGCGCAGTTTGCGCAACACTCCGCCCCACATCCCGACCACTTTGGTGGAAAGTGCAGACCCCGGAGGCGCATCCATGAAGGGCATGAACTTGTCCGGGAATCCCGGCATGGTGCAGCCGATGCAGATCCCGCCCACGTTCGGGCAACCGCCGATGCCGGCCATCCAGCCGCGCTTGGTCACGTTGCAGTTCACCACCGGTCCCCAGCATCCGATTTTGACCAGACACTTCGGTGAACCATACTCATGGGCGAAGTCGCCCTGCTCATAATAGCCGGCGCGATCACAGCCTTCGTGAACCGTCTTTCCGAAGAGCCAGGTGGGCCTAAGCTGCTCATCGAGCGGAATAAGCGGAGCGAGACCTGCGACTTGATAGAGGAGATAGAGCAGCGTCTCCATCATGTTATCGGGTTGGACCGGGCAACCCGGCACGTTCACGATGGGCAGACCAGCCTTGGAGCGCCAGCCCCAGCCGAGATAGTCGGCCAACCCCATCGCCCCGGTCGGATTGCCCTCCATCGCATGAATCCCGCCGTAAGTAGCACAGGTGCCACAAGCTACAATGCCGAGAGCTTTCGGAGCGAGCCGATCGATCCACTCGTTCGTCGTGATCGGCTGACCCGTATCCGGGTCTGTCCCCAGCGCTGCCCAGTAGCCTTCTTTTTTGATTTTCTCGTTAGGCACAGAGCCTTCCAGAACGAGAACGAACGGGTCGAGCTTGCCCTCTGCCGCATCGAACCAGTATTTCATGAACTCATCGCCCACTTCGTAGGCGATGACCGGATTGTGCACGTGCACTTTGGGCAATCCGGGAATGTTACCCATGACCAGATCCTCGATGCTGGGTTGGGTCGCGGCCGTGATCGACACCGAATCCCCATCACAGCCCAGTCCCGTCGTCATCCAGATGACATGGATTTCTTTGACCGCCGACTCCCGATGCTTGAAGGGTGCGTTTGCTGCTGCCATAGGTTTTTTCTCCTGGGTTGGCACGGCCGGGATTCATTCCCAGTCGAGTCGCTAATTGTTTAACTGTTTACTTACATACGTAACAAAATGTTACTGAAATTGGACCAAGGGTTCGGATCACATGCTGCGCAACCGGAGGTAGCGCCGCATCTCCGGGATCATGGAAAGGAAGCTGATGATCGCCACGAGGACGATCGCGCCCAACAATGCCAGCCAACAAATTTCCGCTGTGTTCATGTCTTCTTCTTTCATTCGGTGTATTCAAGAAATCGTTTCACACTTGCGAAGCGATTGTGGCGACCGCTTCTTTTTCGGTGCCGTTAAAAATATCGCGAATGAGCGCCTCGATCATCTCGATCGCTGGCATGACCGCAGCCTGAACTTTTTCGCTCAATCCCAGCGCGCCTTCCTCCGCTTCGAGAACCGCTGGCTCGCAGCCTACGACACGCAGCCAGCCCGGTTTACCGCCTAACGAGCGGACCAGTTGCAGAACGCGAACCGGATTCATGCTATGAGCATTAACGGCCTCGTCTGGAAGTTCGTCCAGCTTTTTTAGATCGGGTTCAATGAGATATATCGTTCCCGGCAAATTTCCCTGCGGCGTCGCATCCACCAGGATGGTCGCGTCATAGTTATCCATGATCGTATAGGCTAGATCATAACTGCGTATCCCGAAGTCAGTTACGCGCACGCCTTCCGGCAGTGGCCGGCGCGCCAACTGGCTCGCCACTTCACAGCCGAAGGCGTCATCGCCGAAAAAAATATTTCCGATGCCGGCGACTAAAATTTTTTTCATGCGTCGTTTTTCACCGGTTCGACCTCATCAGTGGAATAAAAAAAACGATGTCCCGGTTGGCGCAGCAGGCCGAGATCACGACCCGGATCATCGTCGAGCACGAGCGCGAGCTGCACCCCGCCTTCGAGGTCTTGTTCGACCGCTTCGATCACGGCGATTTTTCCATCTAGCGCCATGTCCATGACATCGGCGCGTTTCTTCGGGCGAATGCGCACGCGATCCCCCGCTTTCATTTCCACGCCGCCGACGTTGGCCGTTTCGAGCAGCTTGGTCGGATTAAAAAAATCTTCATTCGTCGAACGCACGCTGCGCATCACGCCGTGCATTTTGAGGAGGTGATCGCTCGACATGTTTTCGGTCCGCTCGAGAATTTTCCGCGCCTGTTCGTCGACCTGGCGCATCTCGATTTTCTCGGCGTCGCTCATCGCCATCACGCGCAAGGTGAGAATTTCATCAATCTCGAGACCGTCGAATAAATCCCCGGGGCTCTCCGGCGCGATCTGCGGGTAATCGTAGAGAATGATCGGGGAAGAGAGCATGGCGTCGCGTTCATTTTTGCTTTGTTCGCCAACGAGCACCGGCCAGGTGCCAATGTTCCGGCAGGCAGAAGTTGCCTCGGCGTAGGCTGGAGGCGGGTCGGTCAGCGAGAGCCATTCGCCTCCTTGCGTCTGCAGAATGGTGTGGGTGGAAGTGAAGGTGCGCATGATGATCGCACTTTGATTTTCCGATTCGTTAGGCGGAACAGGCGTGCGATTCAAAACGCGCACGCTGATCTTGAAAACGGTGTCGTCGATTGGTTCGGCCACCACTTCGATTTTCCCGCGGACGGCATCCTGCCGGCGCACCAGGACGGCATTGATTTTACCGTCCTCGCCGCGAATCGGTTCGACCGCGCGCGATGATGGAAACTCGAATTCGTGCGTCGTCTGGAACGCTTCGCGTAAGGGAAAGGCCGGCACCTCGACCTTTTGTTCCACCACTTCCTGCCATGTCTGATATAGCTGTTCGCCGACTCGAAAATCCGGAACCACTTCAAAATCCGGCGCGCCCTCCGCGGACATCTCCGCGATCGACGTGCGCAGCATTCCGACTTCGCGCGCCATCGGATGAAGGAAGCGGACGCTGACGTTCACGACCGCGTCCTTTGATTCATTGCGGACGAGGCACTCAGTCTGCATCGCGCACGGTTCGCCGCCATGTTGCGCGACGCTGTAATCCTCTGGATAAACGCGACCAAAGGTGAAGCGCTCGCTATTTTTCTTCGAGGAAGCGCGATAGGGATAAAGAATGTAGCCCTCGTAGAGGACCGCGTTGACGACTTTCTCGACGAGGGCGGCGTTCATCGAAGAAGTGTGTTTGGCACCGGGCGTTGCGCGAAGTGCCGGGGAGCGCGTGCGCCTCGCACGCTGGTTGCGGCGCCCCGCCGCAACGCACTTTTTCTTCCAGCCGTGACGCATGTCTTCGTCGGCCGCGCAGAGCGAAAAGTTCGCGAAGGCGAGGCGCCTTCGCCAGCGTGCGAGGCGCACGCGCTCCCCAGACGAGAAACGCGCGCACGCCCCGGCATTCGATCGCTCTTCGTCATTCGGGTTTCGTCATTAATTCGGGCTTCGGAATTCGAGCTTCGTCATTCTCCGCCAGCAATCTCGCCACCGTCTGGTCCCAATCGGCCAATCCTTCGCGGCGCCGAAAAGCGTAAAGCCGCTCGAACAAGTCACGTTCGAGCGAAAGCCAGGCGGTATTGGGGTAATGCTGATCCATCATTCCCTGCCAGACGGTGATCGGCATCCGGTAACTGCACTCTTTATTCCAGGAGACCTGCTGGATTTGCAGGCGCTCTTCCTCGCCCTGGTAAAAAATCGTGCCGCTGAAGAGAAAGAGCAGTGGCACCTCGCCCCCTCCGAGCGCATAAAAATATTTCGTGGCCGCAACGTTTAGATCGAACGTGCAGGGCACGGACAATTTCTCCTCCGTGCGCTCGGCGAAGGACCGGACATTGACGCCGGCATGCGTCCAGAGGCGGGCCCGCAGCGTTTGCCCCCAACGATCCGGTGTCCCGAAAAGTTCGCCCAGCTTTTCCTTTTCCTCCGGCTCGTAGGGACGCAGCGTGGGATGAATCTGGATTTGCGCCTGGAGCATGACGCTCTGCACGGTCTGCTCCGGCGGCTGGTTCGTGATCTCGAGTTTGAAATGGAGCAGCGGCACGATGCCGTAGTTGGCTGCTTCTACGCCCAGAATCTTGAAATCGAGATCAGGCATGGTCGTGCAATGACGAAATCCGAAACCCGAAATCCGAAACAATGCCCAAGGGACGAAAAACCCGCGCGCACCGCGTTCCCCTTCGGGCTTCGTCATTCGGATTTCTTTCGAGCTTCGTCATTCGGATTTCGTCATTAATCAGCATTTCACTCTTTCAACCGGTTGAAAAACCCGTTGATCGCCGTCCACACTTCCTCGCCGCCGGAGAAGCCGCGCCAATGAACGCGAATCAATCCGACGAGCTCAAAGCACATATCGATTGGCGCGATGAAATATTCGCGCGTCTCGTTGGTTCGATTGACGAGCAGCGTTTCCACATCGG
>JBDTCM010000094.1:0-8417 GCA_039923575.1 Chthoniobacterales bacterium | reverse complement strand
CCAACGGAGCCGCTCGTCCCGCCCGTGCAGGAACCGCCACCTGCCGCATGATGAATTCGCCGACTGCATCGTCCCTCGCGCCCATCGAAAGAAAATGGCGCATCGCCGCGCTCGTGCTTCTGCCGGTCGCGCTCGCCGCCCTTGCTTTCCTCGAGCCGGGCTCGCTCCCGGCGTGGTTTCCGTTTGCGACCTCCTGCGGAGCGATCACCGGCTTGCCCTGCATCTTTTGCGGGACCACCCGCGGACTGCATCATCTCCTGCACGGCGAATTTGGGCGCGCCCTCTATTATAACTGGCTCGCTTTTCCAATCCTGGCGGGATCGTTAGGGCTGATCGGACTCAATGGGCTGGAGCTCGGCCTCGGCCGCAACTTTCTCGCGCGCGTACCGCGCCCGCACTTTGCCCGCGCTCACTGGAGCGCGCTGGCCGTCGGCTTTGTCCTGCTCTGGTGCTTCCAAGTTTACCTCGCCGTCTCCCAGCACAAGACTGAGCTACTCAACCCGCGTGGCCCGCTCTACTCTCTGATTGTCCGTTAAGAGAGCTCTCGGAGTCGTGGTGGTTCTTGTTATCACGATTTATCTGTTATCGGAACTTCCTAGAGCATGTCATGCACTTTAGCATCTTCATAAAAGAGCGTGGATGCTGGATGTCCCGGAGGGACACTGGAAATTAGCCGCTGGTGAAGCGAGCGCAGCGAGCGGCAACCACCGAAAAAATATCCAAAGTAAGTGCGCCCCGGAGGGGCGCTGGAAGCTTCCATGCCAGGTTTCCGCCGCCGCCTCCGGGGCGGAGCCCTGTATTGATGCGGGTTCCGGTGGTTTTCGGTCGCCGCGGCGACCTCCACCACCGGCTAATTTCCATGACGCCTCCGGCGTCAAAAGTGCATGACACGCTCTCGTCGGACCGCGAGTCCATGGAGAGATGTTTCGCAAGCCCTGAGTCAGTATGATTACGACAAAGCGCGGAGGCTTGCGCAGAAAATCGCGACTGCCCATCCGACCGATTATTATGCTCACGAATATCTGGGAAATATCTATTTCGAGATGGGTGACCTGGATCATGCCGAGGCCGAATATTCGCGCCTACGAGTTATCACCGCCCCAGCATTTGAAAGAAAAGCTCGAGGGCGTTCGCCAACGTCGCGCGCACAAAGCGCCAGTCCAGGCAGGTCCTGGGACGACACCGTAGGACAAAGGCGGATGGGATATTCGTTAGGTAATTTCGGTCTCCGCCCAAAACTTGCGGAAGGCGCTCGGCCAGCTGCGATCCTCCACGCCGCGGCGGGCGGCGGCGCTCATCTTCTTGCGCAGTGGTTCGTCTTCGACGAGCCGGCAGATGGCGACGGTGAAGGAGGCGACGTCGTGGGCTTTGGTGATGAAACCGTTGACGCCGTCGACGACCAGTTCGCGCGGGCCGCCCACGTCGGAGACGACGACCGGTAACCCCGCGGCCTGCGCTTCGAGGATGACGTTGCCGAAGGTGTCGGTGGTGCTCGGGAAGACGAAGATATCGGAGGAGGCGTAGGCCCTGGCCAGTTCGGTGCCGTTAAGATATCCGGTGTAACAGGCGCCGGGCATCATCTCGGCGAGCGCGGCGGAATACGGCCCGTGGCCGACGATGGAGAGCTGGACGGGAATGTTTTCCCGGCGCAAATGGCGAAAGGCCTGGACGAGAATGTCGAGGTCTTTCTCCTTCGAAACGCGCCCAACGAACAAAAGGCGAACGCCGGCGCCGTTGCTGCCGAATTGCTTCCAGAAGTCAGCCTCGCTCCGCTCCGGAGTAAAGAGGGCGGTATCGAGTCCGCGCGGGAGGATCCTGAGCTTCGCCGGGTCGATTCCGCGATCGATCCAACTCTGGCGATATTGCTCGGAGTTAACGAAAATGATGTCGAGCTGGCCGTAGAACCAGTGCATGTATCGCCAGGCCAGGCTCTCGAGAAAGCTGTCCTCGGTCAGGATGCGGATGTATTGCGGAAAATCGGTGTGGTAGATTCCGCTCGTTTCGAGATTGAGCATCTTGCCGGCGAGGAGCGCGGTGAGCCCGATTGGGCCGGGCGTGCTGATGATGATCTCGGAAAAGTTTTCGCGCTGGATGTAGTCCAGTATTTGCAGGATGGGCGGGAAGCTGAGCTTTTGCAGCTCGTACTCAGGCAGCTCGAACTCGCCGATCGGTTTGAAGTTCTTGATCGGCAGTCCATCAATCGTCAGTTCGCCACGCGAGGTGACTACGACCAGCGCTTCGCCCGCGTCGCGCGCTTCCGCCGCCATTTTACGAATGGTGGTGGAGACGCCGTTGACGTCCTCGAGTGTGTCGGTGAACCAGGCGCGCTTCTTGTTCTGCAAGACGGGCGGGATCGCACCGGTAAAGTCTCGACAAATTTCGCGCAGCCAGCGGCGATTGGGCGCCTGACTGCTGAAGGCATAGATGTAGGGCGCGAGCACGACGAGAATCGGCGCGATGCTGGCGAGAGCCTGAATGCTTTCGATGACGTTGCCGGCCTGGATTTGCTGCACGAATTTTTCGAAAAAGCGAAAGGCGAGCTGTTCGCAGGCGGCGTTGGCCATGATGAAGGTGCGGCGCTCGGGTTCCGTCACTTCCGCGACTTCGCGGGCCAGTCGCTCTTTCACTTCCGGCCGGGCGAAGTAGCTGGAGAGCTCGCGCCAAAGGGAAATGTTCCCAGGCTTGGCGAGCTCGAAGATTTTGCCGGAGAGGACGCCCTGGGTGATGAAGCCGGCTTTCTCCTTAAGGGTGAACTCGGTCGGATCGAGCCCTTCCATGAAGCGCGAAAACATTTTCTCCACCAGTCCTGCGCTCGGGCCGAGCTTCTCGGTGAAGCGGTCCTGGATGAAACTCGCGAGGGTGTTGTAGAAGCCGTGCGAAAGCGCGAGCGGCGTGCCGCCCTCGCCGTGCGCGCTGCAGCGGCCGCCGCGGACGTGCTCGAGGAACTTGTCAGGCGTGCGCGCCGCCGGCGTTTCGGTGAAGGCGGCGCCGACAAAGATCCCGCCGTGATCGTCGGAACCACCAACGAGGATTTTATTCCATGGCTCGGGATGGGTCGGGGCGAGATCGTGACGATTGGCAAACTCATCGATCTTGGCCGGCTTGAGGTGCGCGAGGACGTGCCGGGTGAGATCGCTCAGAAGCGCGTCGCGCAATCCGTTGACGCCTTCGAAGTGCTGGAAAAGAAGAATGAGCCGCTCGAGATGCGCGGTGCTGAGTTTGCCGTTGATGCTGTAAAGCGGATGGGCAACGGCGTGGGCGAGCGATTCGGCCTGGAGGAAAGCTTGCAGATCGAAAATGTTCTCGCGCAGGCGCGTGATGTCGGCGTGTTGCGCTTCCGAAAGGCCCCAGATGAGCAGGTTGATTTTGCAGGGATCCTGCGGAAAATAGGTCGTAACCTGCTCGCTGATAAAAGTATCGCGAAAATCCGAAATCACGAGCGAACCCTCGATCGTGTCGTGATCGGTGATCGTGACGAAATCCATCCCGGCGGCCTTGGCCCGGGTGTAAAGCTCCTGCGGATCGGAGTAGCTGTCGGGAAAATCGAAGCGCCGAAAGATCCAATCTTCCGATCGATCGCTGAACTTCGAGTGCAGATGAAGATCGCAGCGGCTCATGCCAATTCGGAATGCGGATTGCGGAATGCGGAATGGTGCTCGAGCCAATCCTGATAGGTCGCAGGTCTTCGATCATGGAGAGCTTCGGCCACGAGCGCGTTGATCTGTCGCCAGATTCGCGGGTGTTCGACGTCGGGCGGATGCAAGCCGAGCCGAAGGAGCTGATTTTTCGTTAGGCGCTGGAAGAGCATCCGGTTCCAGGCCCGGCTGACCACGCGGCGCCAGGCGCTGCGCACGCTATAAACGAGCGATTGCGAAAAGATTTCTTCGCCGGAAGTGAAGTCGCGTATTCCGCGCAACGTCGTGGTGTAACGAAAGCCGGCGTCGACCACCGCCCGTTCTGCGGCCGTACCCAGGAGCCAGGCGGGAGCGATAAAACCAGTCGGGTGAAAACCATGGGCGGCGAAGTCGTCTTGCGCACCACGGAGGAGACGTGACGCCTCCTCATAATCGAGATCGTAGAACTCGCCTTCGTCGGCCGTGTAGACGCGGGTCACGAGTTTCTGCCGGGCCGACTCCCCTTCCCGGCGCGCCCGCTCATGATAAAAGCCGTGGACTACGATCTCGTGCCCGTCGGCCTGCAATGCCTGCAGCCAGTCCGCAAAAGCCGGCTCGCCTAACGAATGCCCGGTCCGGTGATAATCCGGCACCACCAGAAGCGAACATCTTGCGACGCCCGCGCGGGCGAGCTGCGCGAGGATTTCCTCCACCCGCGGGCGCGTGGCCGGAGCGACATCATGAACCGAGACGACAAGCGCGCGCTGCACGCCGTTAGCGTCGCCGTAACCCGAAGGCGGACAAGCCGAAATTCCGCATTGTAGACGCCTCCCTCCGGGAGACGCGGGTTTGCGGCCGAATGCATCATAGCTCCGATCAACCTCGCCCCCGCGCTTCACAGCCTCCGGCTCGGAAGAGCTTACCCTCCGGCCTGGATGCCTTACGGGCAGGAAGCGGGCTCGGAGAGAGCGAAGCGTCTACAATCGGCAAATCAAATCAAACTCGGCTTTGCCTAACGACTGGACGGACAAGCGCGAACAACGCAGGAGCGCGATCTCGCGCAACTTCGGTTCTGCCTTGACCTGCGCGAGCGTAACCGGGTTCTTCAACCGCTTGACCGGCTTCAGCTCGACCGCGTTCCAATCGCCTTCCTTCGCGGTCGGATCGGGAAACGCTTCGCGCGTCACCTGCGCGATCCCAACGACCGCCTTGTCGCTCACGCTGTGGTAGAACAATACGGCGTCCCCTTTGCGCATCGCGCGCAGGTGCTTGCGGGCCAGGAAATTTCGCACCCCCGTCCATTCCGTCCGGCCGTCGCGCACGAAATCATCCCACGAGTAAGCCTCCGGTTCCTGTTTCACGAGCCAGTAGTTTTTCATCGCGAGTCATTCAATCACATCTTCCCGAGCCGAACAACGCGGCGCCTTCCGGGGAGCACAGGCCGCTGGCCTGTCGCGTTCGGCCGCTGGCCGAATGCAGTTTGCGCGCAGCGCAACCCGCACGCGCAAGGTGCGCCGCGCCGGTTCGAATCACGCCATTCGGAGATTCGAACGGCTTTCCCGCGCTCGGGATGCCGGCGAGCCACCGGCATCGACAGGCCGGCGGCCTGTGCTCCCCGGAGTCCTTGGCCGCGGTGAGGGCAAAGCGTAGGCTCCCGTCAAATGAATGCTTTTCTGCGCACGCTCTTCCTATTTCTTTTCCTCGCCCCCGTCGCTTTAGTCCGAGCGGCCGAATATCCCACGCCTAACGAGGGCGATTTCATGGCGCGCGATTTCAAGTTTACTGCCAGCGAAACGCTGCCGGAGCTGCGCCTGCACTACCGCACCCTGGGCAAGGCAGTGCGGGACGCGAAGGGCGTGACACAAAACGCCGTTCTCATCATGCACGGCACGACCGGCAGCGGCGCGCAGTTCATCCGGCCGGAATTTGCGGGCGAGCTTTTCGGTGCCGGGCAGCCGCTCGATGCGACAAAATTTTTCATCGTCCTTCCCGATGACATCGGTCACGGCAAATCGAGCAAACCGAGCGATGGGATGCACGCGAAATTTCCGCGTTATGGCTATCGCGACATGGTCGAGGCCGAGTATCGCCTGCTTCGCGAAGGCCTCGGAGTGAATCACGCCCGCCTTGTCATGGGCACCTCGATGGGCGGGATGCACACCTGGCTCTGGGGCGAAATTCATCCCGAGTTCATGGATGCGCTTCTGCCGCTGGCGAGTTTGCCGACCCAAATCTCCGGTCGCAACCGCGCCTGGCGCCGCATCATCATTGACGCGATCCGCAACGACCCGGCGTGGAACGGCGGCGACTACCAGACGCAGCCGCCGAGTCTGCGCACGGCGGCGGAAATGCTTTGGTTCATGAGCAGCAATCCGATCCTGCGGCAAGAGGAAGCGCCAACCCTGGCGAAGACCGATGAAGTGTTAAACAAGTATGTCGACGACTACGTCAAGACGGCCGATGCCAACGATGTCCTCTACGCGGTCGCGGCCTCGCACGATTACGATCCGGGACCGGGCCTGGAGAAAATTCGCGCCCCGCTGCTGGCGATCAACTCGGCCGACGATCTGATCAATCCGCCCGAGCTCGGCATTCTCGAGCGCGAGATCAAGCGCGTGCCCAAAGGACGCGCTGTTGTCATTCCATTGAGTAACAAGACCCGCGGCCACGGCAGCCACACGATCGCAAACTTGTGGAAAGATCAGTTGGTCGAGCTGCTGAGGCGGTCGCAAAAATAGGGCTCATTTGCCGACAGGAAATTCGACAAGCCCCACGCTTTGCTTCACAATCGAGCCCATGCCGCGCCTGCCCTTTATCACTTTCGAAGGCTCGGAGGGCTGCGGCAAATCAACTCAGCTGGGCCTCCTGGCCACGCGCCTGACGAAAGCGGGCGTCCCTCTCCTCGTTACGCGCGAACCGGGCGGCACCCCGATCGGAGAAAAGATTCGGCATCTCCTGCAATTTGCCCCGGAAAGCGTGGCCATGACACCGGAGACCGAGCTCCTCCTCTTCGAAGCCAGCCGCAGCCAGCTCGTTAGGGAAATCATTCAGCCCGCGCTCGATCGCGGCTGCGTCGTCCTCTCCGATCGCTTTGCCGATTCGACTACGGTCTACCAAGGCGTCGCGCGCCGGCTCGACCAGGAGATGGTCGGACATCTGAATGTTTTCGCCGTCGGCAATTGCTGGCCTGATCTCACCTTCCTCCTCGATATCGATGTCGAGACTTCGCGCGCCCGCATGATGCGACGGGTGCGGCCGGCGGTCGGAATCGATCGCATGGAACAGCAGCCGCACCAATTTTACGAAGACGTTTGCCGTGCCTACCGCGAGCTAGCCAAGCGCTACCCCTACCGGATTCGGATCATCGATGCGACGGGCTCGATCGAGGAAATCGAAGAAGAAATCTGGAATGTGATTTCGGCGCGATTCGGTCATCTCGCGCGCATGATTCCGGCCGCCCGGCGCAGCCAGCGTTCCTAGCCTGTGGCTTTCACGACGGAAGTGGCGCTTGATTATCTGCGCGGGGCGCAAGACCGCGGCCGCCTCGCCCATGCTTACCTCATCACCGGTGCGGCCGGAAGCGGCAAGCGCACCCTCGCGGCGGCAGTGGCGGAGTTGGTCAACGGCGCACCGGCCAGCAAAGTTTTTGCCGGCAGTGCGTCCGATATTCACCTCGCCAGTCCTGAATCAAAATCGCGCCGGATCAGCATCGAACAACTTCGCGAACTCGAACACGCGCTCCAGATGCGCGCGATCGATGGCCGCCGCAAAGTGGCGATCGTGTCCGACGCGGATCGGATGGGCACACAGGCGGCGAACGCGTTTTTGAAAACGCTGGAGGAACCGCCTAACAACTCCCTTTTGCTCCTTCTCAGCACGATCCCGGAGGTTCTGCCCGATACGATTCTTTCCCGCTGCATCGCCATTCCGCTCGCGCCGCCCCGCGCTGCGGCGCTCTCGGCGGAAGAAGACGAATTGGTGGAACTCCTGCGCGCTTTCGATCCCGCCCGCGCCAGCGGTGTGCACGCCGCCTACCAACTGGTGCAGGGTTTCCAGCGCTTGCTCGGGACCATTCGGCGGAGCATCCAGGAGGAAAACGACGCCGCCCAAAAGCTCGAAGAAACGCGCTACAAAAATACGACCGACGGCGCCTGGCTCGAAAAACGGGAGGAACACTACAAGGCGCTGACGGAAAGCCTTTATTTGCACGAGCGCGCGCGGCTGGTCGAAATGCTTTTCCTCTGGTGGGGCGACGTGCTCCGCGCCAGCACCGGAGTCTCCGGGCGGGAACTCCCGACCGCGCAGGCCGCGACGGAGGCGGTGGCGCAACGCCTAACGACCACGGAGATTCTCCGCCGCATCCGGCGCCTGGAAGAGTTGCGCGATCATCTCGGGCGCAATATCCCGGAAGCGCTCGCGCTCGAAGTGGCTTTTCTCCACGTCTTTCGGTTCTGAGCGATGAGACCGCGCCGCACACTCCACGTTGGGCTGATCGGGCATGGTTTCATGGGCCAGGCACACTCCAACGCCTGGCGGCAGGCGCCGCGCTTTTTCGATCTGCCGGCGGACGTCGTTCTGCGCACGATCTGTGGACGCAATGCCCGGGCGCTGAAAAAATCCGCGGCGCAGTTTGGCTGGGAAAAGTGCGCAACCGATTGGCGAGCGGTGATCAACGATCCGGAGATTGATCTCATCGACATCACCACGCCTAACGATTCGCACTGCGAAATCGCGCTGGCGGCGGCGGCGGCGGGCAAGGCCATCCTGTGTGAGAAGCCGCTCGCCCTGACGGTCGCGGAGGCG